>VGNO01000008.1 GCA_016865985.1 Chloroflexota bacterium
CTCCCCGGCCAGACGCCCGAGACGCCCTCCACGCCTGCCTACACCCGGCCGGTGGTCGGCGGCGCAGACCTGATCGCCTTCCTGCGGTCGGACGACCTGTGGGTCATGAACGTGGACGGGACGGAGGCGCGCCAACTGACCAGCGACGGGGCTGCCAAATCGGACCTGCAGTTCACGCCCGACGGCCGGTCGGCGCTGTTCATATCGGGCAAATGCGTCCAGATAGTCGACATCGAGACGGCTGTCGTGACCCCGTTGACCTGCTTCAATTCCGCCGGTGTACTGGATGCCTTCGAGATTTCGCCGGATGGGAACCAGGTGGCCGTCAGCCTCGACCACGAACTGTTCGTGGTGCCCTTCGACCTGGCGGCTCTCGCCCAGGCCCATACCCGGATGGACATCCGCAACCTGCACGGCTGTTTTACCTTCAACCAAAACCCCACCCTGGATGTCCGCTGGTCGGCGGACAGCAACAAGATCGCCATCGAGATGCGGGGAGTGGACGACCAGAACAAGGGCGTGGACCTGATCCGGGTGCTGGATATTTCCGAGTGCGACAGTTTCGACCCCTTCCGCCTGGACGAATTCCCCGGCAACCGCTTCACTCCCGAGGGGTATACCGTCAGCGGCATCATCCCCTCCTTCGACTGGGACGGCAACCTGCTCTTCATCCTGAACGGCATCGTCCGCAACGAAGGCTATGGCTCGCTCTATCTCTACAACATCGAGACCCGCCGGGCGCAGACCCTGCTCCCGATCGATGATTCCTGCTGTTACCGCGATGCCCGCTGGAGCCCGGACGGCAACTACCTGCTGTTTGCCTACCAGGATATGCGGATGGCCGCCGCCAGCGTCACGTTGATGTACTACATACCCGCCGGGATAGCCGGGGCGGGCGCCAATTTCAGCCCGTTGCTGCCTTCCGATTTCTTCACCTCGGCCCGCGAAAGCCCCCGGCCGGCCCTGCGCCCGGCCCGCCCTTAACCGGGTTACAGGCTTTTGACGATCCGCCTGACCAGCCCCGGCCCGGCATAGACCAGCCCGGTATAGACCTGCACCAGCGCCGCCCCCTTGTCGAGGCGGCGTTTGGCATCCTCGGGGGACATGATGCCCCCGGCGCTGACGACCGGGAGCCGCCCGTCGAGCCGTGAGAGCGCCCTCTTGAGCGCCGCCTCGCTGCGCACCGTGAGCGGGTGTCCGCTCAGGCCGCCGCTTTCGACCCTGTGTGGGGACCGCAGCCCCTCCCGCGCCAGCGTCGTATTGGCGGCGATGACGCCGTCCATGCCCTTGTCCAGGATCGCGCCGAGGGCATCGTCCAACTCGGGGTCGGAAAGATCGGGCGCCAGTTTCACCAGGATGGGCGGACGACGGTCCATGCGCCTTCTTTCGTCAGCGATCGCGCCCAGCAGGTTTTCCAGCATCTCCCGCCCCTGCAGGCGGCGCAGACCAACCGTGTTCGGGGATGATACATTGATGGCAAGATAATCCGCGAGCGGTGCAAATATCCGCATGAGGGCGAGGTAATCCTCGGCGGCGTTTTCCAGCGGGGTGTCTTTATTCTTGCCCAGGTTCACCCCGATGATTGTGTCGATGCGAGCGAAGGTCGAGTAGCCGCGCAGCGACGAATCGAGACCGGGCGAAGCAATCCCCTCGCCGGCGCGCAGATCGCTTGCCACAGGCACGCTGCGCGGTCGCCGCCCTTTCAGGGCCCCTCTCAGCGACACTGCTACTTTTTCTGCGCCCCTGCCCGGGAAACCCATCCGGTTGATGAGCGCCGCATCCTCCACCAGCCGGAAGACGCGCGGCTTGGGGTTGCCCGGCTGGGGGCGGGGGGTGACCGTCCCGATCTCGAGATGGCCGAAGCCCAGCGCGGCCAGTCCACGGCTGGCGACCCCGTCCTTGTCGTAACCCGCCGCCAGTCCGACCGGGTTGCGGAAGGCGAGCCCGAAGACGGACACCGGTCTCGGCGGGGTGGAGAAAAGTCCGTGCAGCAGCCAGCGGGAGGGTGGAAAAACCCCCGCCAGCCGGACCAGGTCGAGGGTCAGGCTGTGGGCGGTCTCCGGGTCGAGTTTGAATAGAATGGGGCGGAAGAGCGGGTACATCCTACGGTTTCATTTTGTGGATGTCGGCATAGCGCTTGCATTCGACGGCGTATTTCTGGGCGCGTCCCTGCAACTTTGGGAAGATGGAGAAATCGCCTTTCAGGATTTCCGCCCCGTGTTCCTGCAACTGTGAACTCATTTTCTGGAGGAAGGGTTCGATGGATTCCGGGCCGAGCGTTTTCTGCTGAAAGGCCTCCTTCGGGGTGGGGGATTTTGCAACCCCCTGTTCCACCAGCAGCCAGCCCAGGGTGGATTTTCGCTTGGTGTTGTTCAGGTCGACCATGGTCAACCAGGGCTCGTCGCCGATCTCGTAACTGAGCACCAGCCCGGTGGTGGCGTTCTCGTAGCGGACCGTGGCCCCGTTGCGCCGGAAGGTGGTCTCGAGCCGCTTGAACTTGTAGTTGGCTTCCAGGCTCCCAAAAGTGCGGTCTATCATCCGTTCGAAATCCGATTTTTTCATGCCTGATCTCCTGTTTTTTTCTCGGCGGGGAGACGCGCCGGGAGGGACAGGCGGTTTCGCGGTCGAGAGTATGGACTTTCATTAACCTGGTTTGATTGTACCTGCTTTTTGGCCGAACCGGGCTGGCCTTTTAGGGGGGGCACATAAAGAAGGACTTATCCATATCCGCGGGCAGAGCAGAGTTCGCGGGGAGTGGCGAATAAAGTGGGTAAAAAACATTTAACCGCAGAGAGCGCGGAGTTCGCGGAGAAGATCAAAGGAAAATCTCTGCGCACATCGCGTACTCTGCGGTAAAAAAATAGGATAACCCACCGTGTTAGGCGCTCCCAGTTCGCGGAGAAAAACAGAGGACCGCCTGGCAGGATGTATAATTGACCAGACAACCTGCAATGTGTTTTTCCCATCCTGCCCGGGGTTGTATGACCTTTGCTGTGCGGCCCAACCGAAGGTCATAGATCCGGAAAGTAATCTGAGGTAGAGGAAAGGAGAAACCGAAATGCCCGAAAAATGCATCCGTCTGCTCGGCGCCATCCTCCTGATGATAATGGTTGCCGGCTGCGACCTCCCCGAACCAATCCCCACCGTCACACCGACCGTCACACCGCTGCCCTGGATCTACCTGAACACCGCCGAGCCCACCAATTCGCCGGTCATCCAGATGCCGCTCCCGCTCATCCGGGTCTCCCCCATTCAATCCCTGTTCATGTTCTGGGAGGACTTCGATGACGATGATCTGAATGTCCCTGCCCCTCCCTGGAGCGCCGGGACTCACGCCCAGGGCTATCACAACGTGGACTGCTCACTCGGCTGCTGGCTGCGGTTCAACGGACCGGACTATGGAGGCGTTCACGACACCGGCTTGATGCACCTCTTGGGTGAGGCATATGAGGGGATCCAGCCGACATATATCTCCTTCGATATATTCTCCTGGTCGCTCCAGGATGCCCACGTGGGCTATTTCCTGCTGGAAGGCAAGGTCGATTACGACCAGCCAGGGTCCTATCGAGCCGGCATCCAATTTCATATCATTGGGCATCAGTTCAGCATCAACTGGAACACTTACGACATCGAGGCGGACTGGATGACCCAATGGAGCCAGGTCGAATTCAAGAACTTCGACTGGGATGCCACTCCGCCAAAGTTCGACCTCTATTTGGATGGCGAACTCGTGGGAGGCTGCATCTCCTTCATCAACACGGTCTCATCGTTCCAGTACCTGCACCTGTATAACCTCGACACCGGCTACGTGGGGTATGACAATATTTTCATGGGGATCGGCTACGGCGATAATGCCGCCCAGGAACCGCACTGCAGCGCTCCCCCTCCTCCCCTTCCTCCACCCCCACAGGCGACCGCCACCCTAACCGCCGTTCCGGTGGTCTGCGCCAACCTGGATGCCCAGCAGTGCAACCAGCGCTCGCAGGAATGCAAGTGGATGCCTGTCGTAACCCACCCAGGCGGAGGCTATTGCACAGATAAGTGAGCCGCGAAGGGAAGGGCTCCTGCCGCCCGGCGGAGGCGCGTTGCCTGGAAACGCAACCCCCGGAAGCCTGTGGCCATGCCTCGGGGGAAGGTTTTGTGTTCCCTTGATCGTTTTTTACGATGTGGATTCAACTGCAACTTTTATTCTTTGAACTCACCGTTTTCCAAAACAAGTTTCTCATCAAACCAAACACTAGGTTTCAAGATAACAAAATCCTGATGTAAATTGGACTTGTTCTTCCCGCCGAAACGGTCGTTCATCCCGACAGCAATGTGGACGCTTCCGCCGATCTTCTCGTCCAGCGCGATAAAGCCAATGGGTTCCGTTACACCGGGATTGGTGGCGATGGCAAATTCAGCAATCCTGTCTTTATCCCCTGTAGAGACAGCCAGCGCTTCCCGGAAAGATTCTGCACCGGCAGGGTCGGGAGCATCCACGTTGACCACGCGTCCGGCAGAAAAGGCCAGGCGCAGATTTTCCACGCACTTGCCGCGGAAGAATGCTTTTTGGATCACCATCACGCCTTCAGCGGAATCTTCGAGCGGCGCAATGTACGCTTCGCCATAGGGAATGCTGTCGGTGTCGGTGAGCGCCTTTCGCCCGGCCACTCGCAGATGCAGGTCCGTGCCCGCCGCGCAGGTGACATGGACGCGGTCCGCTTTTTCGAGCAGAGCAGCCAACCGGTTCTGATGGCCGTCCACAACGGCGTAATCCACGTCAATTGCCTGCATGACGCGGCGTTGCAACTCGCCCACCGGCAGGCCGACAGACTCGGCCAGTGCGGGCGTAGGGTTGATAACCATCAGCCGCCGGATGCCTTTACGAGCAGCCTCCTCGATCAGGGCCAGCCACTCGGTCCCCATCGCCCGCCGCCTTTCGAGCGGCACATCAGGGAGATGCCCGCCGTGGTCGCGGACTTCTATGATGGCGTGCACATCGTCTAGCCAGCGGAGTTCGTGATGCGGAACCAGACCCAGGTACTCCTGCGGCACACCCTGCCCAATCCGTTGCAGGAGCGGCACGCTGTTCATGCGCAGAGTCCAGAACGCGCCGCGGGCGCGGATGCGGTACGCCAGCGCCTCGATGAAGTCCATCGAGACAACGTTCGCCCAAATCCAGATGACCTGTCCCGGCGAAACCGAAAGCGCCTCGATTGTTTTGTCGGCCAGGACCTCAACATCGAGCCCCGTGCTATTCTTCATGGACTTCCTCCGCCAAAAGACCTAACTCTGCCAGCGCGGCCAGCACTTTGGCCCCCGCCCCCGGTTTGACGACGACCGCCGTTGGGCCGAGGATTTCGCCCAGGAAACGGCCGGCTTTCGATTTGCGCAACTCCTCCAGCGCCTCGGGCCTGCTCACTCTTAGAACGGTCTGGACCTCGACGCGGGCCTCGGTTCCGTTCAATTCCCAGCGTTTGAGCGACTTGACGAACGCGGGCGGAATTTCGGCTGCCGCATTTTTCGCCAGCAGGCTCAACAACTGGCCGACCTTCAGCCCCTGCCCGGCAGCCTTTTTCAGCGAGGCGGTCGTGACGCGGTAACGGTATTCCTCGGGCTTGGATTCGTCCCATTCACAGAAGCGCGCGATCTGGTAACGCGCGGCACGGGGCAGCGATTGTGGAACGGTGATTTTCCCCTGCGAAGCAACATTCAACTTCCCAGTCTCATGGAACTTGGCGCCAGGAACCCGGAACTTGATCCGAAAGGCGGTGACAATTTCGCTTTCCTCCGGCGTTGCCAAGTCGGCCATCCCCAGCCACGCCATTGGACCGGTGACCAGGTAGCGGACGAGCGCGCCGTCCACCTCGTCCCAATGCTCGAAGCCGCGCAGGTAGATGCCATCTGCCGCGCGTTTGACGAACCACGAGTCGTAGTCGCCGGCCGGGCGCTGGAAGTCGGGATGTTTTTCCCTGACGGCGAGGACGAACGCCGGCAGGCTCCACCATTTGTCTTTAGGGATGGCTTCCAGCAGGGCAAGCAGGAAACGGCGGGCGGCGAGCGGAGCGTTCGTCCACTCGCCTTCGCAAATGAGTCCCGGCACCTGGCGCAGTTCGTTGAAGGTTTCGCTTTTTTGCCAGGCCGCGGCCAGCATGGAAAGGGCCTCGCCGCGCGGCATTTCGAGGAATGGCTTGACTTTTTCGGCAACCGGATCGTTCCCGGCCAGGATTCCCGCGGCGCGCAGGAAATCGCCAGCCGTGTTCACTGGCACGGGAGTTTCCGGCGGCTGTCTGTCCATGCGCAGGGCAGCGAGCAGGGTGGCGGCGTCGTCGAGCAGGCGGTCCGAGGCGGGCAGGACGCGGGCGCGTTCCTTCGGCGCGGCGAGGCGGCCCAGGGGCGCGCTGCCAATTTCTTTAACCGCAGAGTTCGCGGAGAGCGCGGAGAAATTCTTATCTTTTTCTCTGCGTTCTTTGCGCTCTCCGCGATTGATGATCTTGAATAAATCATCGGGGATGTAGGCAAATTCCTGCGGACCGTCCGGCGTGTCGAAAAAAGCGCGGGCGAGCAGGCCATTGTAGAAAAGGGATTCAGTCGTGGAAACGGGATCGAGGTGCGGGTTTTCCCGGTCGCGCCGGCCGGGGCCCATCTCGCGCATCTCCCCGTGGCGGCGGACGAAAACCGCCCAGGGCATGCGCCCTTCCCCGCCGGCGAGGGATTCGAGCGCCTGGAGCGCCTCCCCGGGAAGGGTTTCCAGCCGTTCTGCCAGTCTGCCCGGATCGCGCATGGCAGCCGCCAATTCCTCGAGCGCCAGGCTGGTCTCGCTGGCGGCCAGTTCGATCCCCCATAATTGGGACACGATCCGCAGGTGGCCGATATCCCGGCCTTGGAGGCTTTGACTTAGGTCTGGCATGGCATGAGATGCGGAAAACGGGTTTGCTGTATTGTACCCGTTTCCCACCGGTTCCTGCCAGTTTTTACCGCTCAGCCCCCAACGACCTGCAACGCGCCGGCTGCGATCTCGACCTTGATCTGCCGGGTATTACTGCCGAAGCCGGTGAAAATTTCCCCGTCAGCGTGGATGTAGAGCGGACGGTCGGACGCGAGCGCCAGTTTCCGGAAGGTCCCCGTCCGCACCTGCTTGAAGCGTCCGTGGGTCCCCTTCATGACCTCCGGCACCAGGCGGAACATCATAGGACGTGAGACCTTGCAGATCGAAGCGTAGTGCAGCACGCCGTCATTGTTCCTGGCCTCCGGCGCGACCAGGAACCCGCCGCCCTCGCGCGCCCCGTTGCAGAGCGCCAGCATCACAGTCGGCTGCGCCCAGGTCTCGCTGTCGGTCTCGATCTGCAACTGCATCGGGTCGAAGTTCAGGATGATGGTCTGGATGACGGCGGTCAGGTACATCATGAAGCCGCGCACGACCGGCAGTTTGTGCGAGCGGATGGTCACCACGGCGTCGAAACCGATGCCGAGCGTATTGTCGAAAAACTCCCGGCGCCCGTTCTCGTCGGTCAGCAGGCCAAGGTCGACCGGCTTCGGCTCGTGGTGCAGTGCGTGGACAAGGGCCGCGTCGGCCTGCAGCGGGACCCCGATGGCGTGGGCGAAATCGTTCCCGGACCCGGTCGGCACAACGCCCAGGATGGGACGCTTCCCGGACGGGACCTGCATCAGGCCGTTGACCGCCTCGTGGACGGTGCCGTCGCCGCCCAGGGCGATGACCATGTCATAGCCCTGTTCCCCGGCCTGCCGCGCCAGTTCGGTGGCGTGGGTCGGGTAGACGGTCCCGCTCCAGTCGGCGTGACCGTAATCGGCGATGATCGGGCGCAGGTCGTTGGCTGTGCGCCAGGCCTGCCCCATATCGGCTGTCGGGTTGAAGACCAGTTTAACTTTCCGGTGCATGGAGGCCTCCCGCAATGGATTTGGTTCGGTGGTAATAACACCAGATCCGCCCTTGAGCCTCCAGTTGGAATCGCTTATCCAGTTCCCCCGTTCTGGGCGACGAAGAATTGGCCGCGGCTGTTCTTTTTAGCGCGATAGAGGGCTTCATCGGCGGCGCGCAGCAGGTCCGAAGCCGAACGTCCATGCAGCGGGTACATGGCTATGCCGCCGGAGAGGTCGAGACGGGCGCGTTTCCGGTTGGGGAGCAGGATCTTCGTTCTCCGTAACTGCTCCTGCAATTTGTGCGCCACCACGTTGGCGGCCGGTATATCGGTATCGGGCAGAACCAGGGTCAACTCGTCGCCGCCGTAACGCGCCAGGAAATCGCTGCTGCGGATGCTGCTGGCGAGGGGTGCAAAGGCTTTCGCTAGGATCTCATCGCCGACCACGTGGCCGAAGGTGTCGTTGATGCGTTTGAAGCCATCCATGTCCATCATCACCACGCTCAACGGGTGGTCGGCGTGTTTGGCGAGTTTCACTTCCTCTTCCAGCCTCTCGTCCAGGGCGCGGCGGTTGGGCAGGCCGGTCAGGATGTCGCTGCGTGCCTGCCGGCTGACGGCTTCGTGCAGGCGGGCGTTGACGATGGCAATGGCTGCCTGGTCTGCCAGCAGGCTGAGTAGGCGGATCTCCCCTTCCGTAAAGCCGCCCGTGGTCAGGCGCGCCAGGTTCATCACTCCCACCACCCGCTCGCCCATCATCAGGGGAATGGCAACGATCGAGCCTTTCCAATGTTCCGGCGTGTCCTTGAAAAGGGGATGCTTGCGCTGGTCTTCAACCACGACCATCTGGCGGCTGCGTGCCACCTGGTAGGTCAAGCCTTCCGGACGCGGTTCAGCAAATGGATGGTTGTGGTTCCCCTCGTTGTCAAGCGCCGCCCCGAAGGAGAGCATCCCATCATGGTAGAGGAAGATATGAGCATCATGGGCATTTTTGATGAGGCGCATGGCCTCCGTGACGATGCCGGTCAGCACCTCGTCCGACTCCAGCCGGGTGGCCAGGTTGCGGCTGATGCGCTTGAGGGCTTCGAGTTCCTCGGTCTGCTGGTGGATGACGGCCAGGAGGTTTTTGTTATCGAGCAGGTTGTCCACCAGGTTTTTTCCGGTTGAATCCTTATCAGCAATCCCCTTGATTTCGCTGACCGAACCTACCAGGAGGTCCATCAAGGTGCGCAGGCAGTCCTTCTCGTTGCGGGAGAGGGAATCCTGTTCGATGCGCTGGCGGGCGATATTCAGTAACTCAGCCTGGAGGTCCATGTTCGACTCCTATACAATTCAATCATGGAATAACTTCAACGCCAATCCAACCATTCTCCCACCGGGAACAGGCGACTCTCTCATGTATAATAGCACCGGTCGATGATGCATCCCAATTTGGATGGAGTCTATCATGTTATCGAAAACGCAGGCCGATAAGTTTCCCCGACCCACGCCGTTGACCCCCCGCCGTCGCGGAATCATCGTTGGCGCTTCGAGCGGGATCGGGGCGGCCCTGGCAAAACGGCTGGCGTGCGAGGGTTATACCCTGGCTTTGTTGGCCCGCCGGCAGGACCTGCTGGAAACCGTTTGCGGCGAGATCAACCGTGAGGCGGGGGAGAGACGGGCTGCGGCTTATGTCCATGACGTTACCGACTTCGGCTCTGTTCCGGGATTATTGCAACGCATCCTGGCCGATCTGGGCGGCCTCGACCTTCTCATCTACAACTCCGGTATTTCCCTGCCGACAGGCCTGAAGCGTTATGACTTCGAAAAGGACCTGGCCACAACCCGCGTCAACTACCTGGGCGCGCTGGCCTGGTTGAGTCCGGTGGCGGCGCTCTTCCAGGGCCAGGGAGCAGGCCAGTTGGTGGGAATCTCGTCGGTGGCCGGCGACCGCGGGCGCGTCGGCAACCCCTCCTATAATGCCTCCAAGGCCGCCCTGACCTGTTATCTCGAGGCGCTGCGCAACCGTCTCAGCCGCTTTGGCGTGTCGGTGCTGACCGTCAAACCGGGATTTGTGGCGACCGACATGCTGGCCGGCGCGAAGAGGACCTTCCTCGTGGCGACCCCAGAAAAAGTGGCGGCCGACATTTGCAAAGCCATCCGCCGCCGGAGACAGATACTTTACACCCCGTCGGTCTGGGGCTGGCTGATGTTGATCGTCCGGAACATCCCGTCCATCATCTTCCGCCGCATGACCTTCTGACCGATGAGCCCCCTCGATCCCCGGAAATTCACCCGCCTCGAAAACTTCGGCCATTCGCTTGCCGCGCCGTCCTTTGTCTATCGCCCTGTGGAAACCGGCGAGATCGATGAAATATTCCGTGCCGCCCGCCGGGACGGGTTTACCGTCACCCTGCGCGGCGGGGGGCGGAGTTACAACGACGCCGCCCTGAACGGCGGCGGGGTCGTGCTGGACCTGGGCGGCTTGTCGCGTATCCTGGACTGGGACCCGGCTGCGGGCCGGGTGCGGGTGGAGCCCGGGGTGACGCTCCAGCAGTTGTGGCAGAAGGTCCTGCCGGATGGCTGGTGGCCGCCGGTGGTGTCCGGCACCATGTACACCACCCTCGGCGGCTGCCTGGGCATGAACATCCACGGCAAGAATAATTTCGTCGCCGGGACGATCGGCGAGCACGTGCGGGAGTTCACAGCCCTGTTGCCCACCGGCGCGACAGTCACCTGCACCCCGCGTAAAAATGGCGACCTGTTCCGCGCCATGATCGGTGGGATGGGGATGCTGGGTGTATTCATATCCATCACTCTGCAAATGAAACCGATGCACTCCGGCCTGTTGGCAGTCAGCGCCTACCCGGTGCGCAACCTGGAGGAGCAACTGTGCGCCCTTTCCGCTGGCGCGCCGCAACACGCCTACATCGTCGGCTGGCTGGATGCCACCGCTCGCGGCCGGGGGCTCGGGCGCGGCCAGATCCATGCCGCCGACTACCTCCCCGAGGGAACTGACCCGGAATGCCAGCGGACGATGCAGGTCGCATACCAGACCCTGCCGGCGACCATGTTCGGCATTTTCCCGAAATCCCTGATCCACCATTTCATGAAACCATTCATGAACAACCCGGGGACCTGGGGGGTCAATACTACCAAGTACCTGCTCAGCCTGCGCCGGGGACGCTACCGCCAGTCACATGCCTCATTCCACTTCCTGCTCGATTACGTCCCGGACTGGGAACTGGCCTACGGCCCGGGCGGCCTGGTCCAGTACCAGAGTTTCCTCCCGCTCGCAACCGCCGCAGACGCCTGGCGCGCCCTACTGGATCTCTCCCACCGGCGCGGCCTGCCATCCTACCTGGGCGTGACCAAGCGCCACCGCCCGGATGAATTCCTGCTCAGCCATGGCGTCGACGGGTTTTCGCTGGCGTTGGATTTCAAAGTAACCTCGGGCAACCGGCCCCGCTTGGCCCGTATCTTGCAGGAGTTCGATGAGATCGTCCTGCAAGCCGGTGGGCGTTTCTATTTTGCCAAGAACAGCGAAACCAACCCGCAATCCGCCCGTCGATTCCTCGGGCAGGATGCAATTGCCCGTTTCATGGCCTTGAAAAAGCGCTGCGACCCGCAGCACGTGCTGGAATCCGATCTGTATCGGCGGGTGTTCCTGGGTTGAACCAACAGGGATGCCTGGGTTGCGCAATGGCTATAAAGTGTGATTTGACATTTACCCGTGAATTCTGTACACTATATCCAACTGGAATCCCATAGGAGGAACCATGACTGCTCAATATCAAATCGTAATGCGTTCCGGGCCTAATGCCGGAAGGACCTACCCGTTGGAGGTCAACGAGGCTGTCATCGGCCGTGATACCGCGAACTTCATCTCCATAAACGATGCGGAAGTCTCGCGAAAACACGCCAAATTGACCCGTCTCGACCAGGGTTATGCCATCGAAGACCTGGGTTCGACCAATGGGACATTCATCAACGGCCAGCGGATCGTTGCCCGCCACGCGTTGCGTCCGGGCGACCTGATCTCGCTTGGCGAGAATATCACCATGAACTACGAGGCGGTCACGGACCCGAACGCCACCATGGTCTCATCTCCGAAGGCGGTATCAGCCCGGGCGCCGAAGGCTGCCGCCGCACAACCGCCACCGCCACCGCCCCCGGCATATTCCGGCCAGGTTCCCGCCGGGCCGGTGCCGGTCGAGCAGCCCCGCAAGAAACGCAGCCCCCTGCTGGCGATCGGCCTGGTCATTTTCCTGCTGCTCTGTCTCTGCGGTGTGCTCTTCTGGTTGGTGGACTTCCTGAACCTGTATTGCACCCTCCTCCCATTCCTTTTCCCCGGCGCCTGCTAAGGCGTGCTCGAACCTGCTCCCAGCCCGACTCCTCAGAGCCGGGCTGCTTTGTTCATGTAAGTATATCCAACAGGAGGTTGGTCCAATCCAGGATGCGCGCCAGGCGGGCGTAATCCCCCACCAGCAAGGCCTGGTGGGCTTCCAGGAGGAGGGACTCGATGGCCCGGTTGGACAAGCGCTCCGGGTGGCGCAGGTAATCGGCTACGATCTGTTCCTGTCGCATGGCATTGCCATCCGCCAGCCAGGCGGTGAGGAAATGGGCCGAAGGGTCGAACGCCTGCTGGTAACGGCGGATGGTGTCGTAGAGCACAACGGTCAGGCGCAGGTCGGTGACCGCGCCTTCGCTGGCGGCGTGCTGTTCCAATCGGGCAACGAAATCCTGCTCCAGGCCGGCCAATGAGACGCCAAAATGGGCCTGCAAGGCTCGGTCCAGCGCCTGCGACACCGCCTGGTCCCCCGGCGGCTCGATGCTGCGGTAGAATGTCTCGAATGATTCCCAGCCGTAGACCTCTACCAGGTGGCAGACCAGCGCCCCGGCCTCCAGGTAGCCGACCTCGTGCTGTTGGAAATAGAAATCATCCGCCAGGGTGGCGAGCGGGATGAACCAGCCCAGTTCCAGCAGGGCGGCGGCGCGTTCCAGGAGCGGTTCCGGTTTGTAGTGGCCGCCGCTGAGGTGGACGGCCAGTCCCTCCACCAGGATGGACGGGCGATACGAGCCGCCCAGGCTGGAATCCAGGTCGTGGACCATTTCATGCCGGATGATCTGGGAAGGCAACCCACCGGCATAGTTTTCATCCAGGTAGGAGACGTAGATACCGTCCCCGGCGAATCCACCATGGCCGAGGGTGCGCGACAGGAAGGAGACCTCGATGACACTTTCCAGGTTGCTGCCCATCTGCGCCTCCACTGCCGCCGCCTGTTCGTCCACCATTTGCAGCAGGAACGGTAGGTCGCGTTCGGCGTCTGTGCCTGTGATGAAATAGACGAGACAGCAATCGCTCTCGGCCATTTCCCAGCGGGCTTCCGGACCTGGGGGCGGGAGGCTGTCCGATGGGCGAAGCCGCAGTTCCTCGCTCCAGGTCGGCCCGTCTGGTGCGACGCTGAAGGTCAGGGCGTAGTCGCCGGGCGGCAGGTCGCGCGTATCCCAACTCCAGAGAAAGGTCGCCTGCATCCGCTGGCCGACCCCAAATGGAGCGAATTCCTGCCGCCCGAGTTCGATTTCATCCACAGAAATCCGCACCGTCTGGCCGCCGGTCTCGAAACCGGCGGGAGGCAGCACTTCGAAACTGACCCGGTCGCCGGTATACAAGGCGCCGTCCGGGTGGGTATGGACCTCGAAACCCTGACCGCTGGGCCGGCAGGCAACCAGGAGGACCAAAAAAAGTATCGCGAATTGGCGCATGGGCGTTATTATACTGTTGTAAAATCAAGTTGCCAGCCCGGAACCGGCAACAAAGAATACCGGGAGCACGTAGATGACATTGGAGACGGATATGAACGCGAGATCGAATCTTTCACCCCGCTGGACCAGCACGACCAAGCTGGTGGTCGCTTCAACAATAGTGGTCATCATCGGCGCGCTGCTGGTGCGCTTCCATGGGATCATCGTCCCGGTCATGATGGCATTCATCCTGGCCTACCTGATGCATCCGCTGGCGAGTTTTATCAGTCGCAGGACACGGCTCTCCTGGCGGGGGGCAGTGAACATCATCTACCTGTTGCTGCTGGTGATCATCCTTGGCCTGTTGACGGCCGGTGGCGTGGGACTGGTGCAGCAGATCCAGAGCCTGATCGAAGTGGTCCCGCAGTATATCGAGGAATTGCCCGCTTTCATCGAGAACCTGTCCACCCAGCAGTTCAGCCTGGGACCGTTCCATTTTGACCTGGGCAAAATGGACCTCGATCCACTGGCGCAGCAGGTGTTGTCGGTGGTACAACCGGCGCTTGGGAAACTCGGCGGCCTGGTGGGAACGCTGGCAACCAGCGCCGCCACCACCCTCGGCTGGATATTTTTCATCCTGGTCGTTTCGTATTTCTTCCTGGCCGAGAGCGGGGGGTTGCGGGACCGCATCATCCTGGTCGAGATCCCGGGGTACAACGAGGATATCAAACGCCTGGGCAGCGAACTCAGCCGCATCTGGAACGCGTTCCTGCGCGGTCAGATCCTGATCTTCCTGGCGACCTTCATCGTCTATTCAATCGTACTGCCTATCCTGGGCGTGCGCTATGCGATCGGCATTGCCCTGCTGGCCGGTTTTGCGAATTTCCTGCCCTATGTCGGCCCGGCCATCACCTGGGTGGCGCTCGGCCTGGTGACCTTTTTCCAGACAGACAAACTTTTCGATATGAGCGCGCTGGGTTATACAGCGCTGGTGGTGGTGATTGCGTTATTGATCGATCAGGTGTTCAATAACTTCGTCATCCCGCGGGTCATGGCGCATACCCTGAAAGTCCACCCGGCATTTGTGCTGATCGCGGCCCTTATTGCCGCCAGCCTGTTGGGTGTGTTGGGAGTCATCATTGCCGCGCCGCTGCTGGCGACGATCAAACTGGTCGGGCAGTACATCCTGCGCAAGATGTTCGATCTCGATCCCTGGTCGAAGACGGACGACGAATCGCAGGCGCCATCCGCGCCGCGTTGGTGGCGCCGCTTGAAAGGGCTCTGGGGCCGGGCGCTGCACCGCATCCGGAAGAGGGGACAGGGGTAGGTTTTAAGGATGGAAACGGTCAAATATCCGTATAATGGATTCAAACCCCTGACCTGAGGAGGCAGCCATGACCAAGCAACCCCCGGAACCCAAGACCAAGCAACCCCCGGAACCCAAGACCGACACCATTACCGAGACCGAGAATTACCTGGCCTGGAAGGCGGAGGAACCCGACGGTGAAACCACCTACCATATCGAGTTGAACAATGTCACCCTGCACTTCTTCCAGGAAGAGTGGGATGAGTTCCTGACCCTGGTCCGCAGCCTGTGAGCCGTTTCAACAGCATCACCGACATCCCCGGTATCCGGGTCGGCCATGCCCAGGATGAAGAGGCGCTGACCGGTTGTACGGTCGTCCTGTGCGAGAAGGGCGCTTCCGCCGGCGTCGACCAGCGCGGCGGCGCGCCGGGGACGCGCGAGACCGACCTGCTCAGTCCCATCAACGCAGTCGGGAAAGTCCACGCAGTCCTCCTGGCCGGTGGGTCGGCTTTCGGCCTGGACGCCGCGGCTGGCGTGATGCGTTACCTGGAAGGGAGAAAGGTGGGATTCAACACCGGGGCGGCGCGTGTCCCGATTGTCCCGGCTGCAATCCTCTACGACCTGGCAATCGGGCGCGCCGACCGCCGCCCGGATGATGAAATGGGCTACCAGGCTTGTGTCCACGCCAGTGCAGACGCCCCAATGGAAGGCAACATCGGGGCCGGGATGGGCGCCAGCGTCGGCAAGATCTTCGGCATGAAACAGGCCATGAAATCAGGTCTCGGCTCGGCCTGCCTGGACGCGGGCGGTGGCGTGTTGGTGGGCGCCCTGGTGGCGGTCAACGCCTTCGGCGATGTGGTCGACCCGCAGACCGGCGCTATCCTGGCCGGGGCGCGTTCGACCCACATCGGCCCTTTTCGCCTGGGCCAACCCGGACCGTTTGCCGATACGCTGGCAACCCTGCGCAAGCCTGCCGGGCGGACGGTGATGAGGCTGGTCTCCAGCCGGAACACTGTCATCGGCGTGGTGGTAACCAACGCCAGGTTGACGAAGGGCGGGGCGACCAAGGTGGCCCAGATGGCGCATGATGGGCTGGCGCGCACCGTCCGCCCGGCGCATACGATGGTGGATGGCGATACATTGTTCGCCCTGGCAACCGGGCAAAGGCAGGCCGATATTTCCACCGTCGGGGCCTATGCAGCGGAAGCCGTGGCGCAGGCCATTCTTCGGGCAGCGCGGACGGCAACGGCCGCCGGAGGGTTGCCTTCGTTCAACGACCTGCAGGCCTCCTGATGCAATGAATCCCGGGTGGATGAGAAACGAGACCGCCGTCCGGCGGTCTCGTTGATTCACTGGCTGGGGCAACTGGAATTCCAGCCCGGTTACTTCTTTTTCTTGCGGCCTTTCAGTTCATCCTTCAGGATCAGGCTCAGGATGATGCTGATGATACTGACGATCAGGGCGCCCAGGAATGCATTCCAGAAGACTGGTTCTGAAATCACCAGGTTCAAGCCGACACCCTGGCCGATCTCGCCGGTCAACCAGAACAGGAAGGTGTTGATTACCAGGGTGAACAGGCCGAGGGTTAGGACGATCAGGGGGCAGGTGAGCAATTTGAGCAATGGGCGCAGCAGGGCGTTGACAAAGCCAAAGATGAGCGCCAGGAAGACGATCCCCACCCATTCGCCCCGGAAATCGAGGCCGGGCAGGATGGCGATGGCCGCGTACAACGCGGCGGCGTTGATGCCCCAACGGATGACGAATTTGGTCATGTTTACCTCCAACTCTATTTACGGAAGATTGGGTCCTTTCGATGCATCCAGTTGCATCCAGATCAGGGTGCGCCGGGAGGTGAAGCCGGCGCTTGCAAGGGTTTCCACAGATTCGCCGGCCGGGAACTCCAGGGAAAGGGAGATACTGCCGGCCAGCGCCCGGCGGGCATGGAGGAGCATGGCGGTCAGCGCTTCGGACTGGCCTGGCTGGGCTGCGAGCCAGAGCCGGTCATTGCGGCTGGAGGCCGGCTGCCAGACCAGCGCCGCCTGGAAAAGCCCGTTGTTGTAGGCGCCCCACTGGCGGGTTTCATAGTCCATGAAGAGACGGTACAGGGCGGGGCCTATCCCGGGTCGGACAGACTGCCAGGGGAACGGATAATACCATGAAAGATGTTTCGGATAGAGTCTTTCCAGCCACGCCTGGTGGGCCGGCCAGTCCCGGTTATGGCGCTGGAGGACCTGGATCCCGGTCTGCGGGTTGGGGGCGGTGCGGTCCGGGACCCCGCGCCAGGAGGTCCGGCGGGCGCGTTCGCGGAATCCAAGCAGGTGGTACAAGTGGGCGGCGCCAGGGTTGTCATCCCTCACGTGCAGCCATGTCTCTGCGCCATTGTGGCTGCGGGCATGGCGGATGGCGGCCACGGTCAGGGCGCGCCCAATCCCCTTTCGCCGCAGGTCCGGCCGGACGGCAACATTGGCGATCAGGTAGATTTTTCGTCCCTGGTGGTGGAAGGGGATCAGGCTGGCGTTCCCGGCGATCTCGCCGCCCTCCTCCCAGACGAAGCCCGTCAGCGGCATGGAGACCGTGTCGGCGGCATGGGCTGCCCAGCGCAGGAAACCATGGTCATGCCCGGCGCGCCGCATCTGCTGGATATAACGCTGGCCTTCCATATCCAGCGTATCCTGGAAACAGGATTCGACCAGGCTGGCAATCCCGGGCAGGTCGCGCAGGATATTGACCGGGCGGAGTTGGGTCGGGGAGGTGTCGACGGAAGTGGCGATGACGCTCATTGGGCAATTATAAGCCAACCTGCCCGGCATGGTCAGGATGGCGGATCCTGAAGACCCGTTCCGGGTGTTTTGCCTCTTGACTCCAATTCGTGCGGGATTATAATTCAGCAATTGAATTTTAGACCATGAACGCCTCCCTCGAAACCGAACGCGAACTGACCCTTCTCGAGACCATCGAACACGACCCGGATGTGACCCAGGCCAGCCTGGCAACGCAAATGGGCGTGGCGGTGGGGACCGTCAACTGGCACCTCAAGCGGTTGATCGAAAAGGGTTATGTCAAGATCAAACGCGCCGAGCGCAAGAAACTGCGCTATATCATCACCCCCGAAGGGATTGCCTTGCGCGCCCGCTTGACGGTGGATTACCTCGAACAACAATTCCTACTCTACCGGAATACCCGGCGGCGGGTGATCGAATGCCTGGGGCGCCTCCGCCAGTCCGGTTTCGATTGCGTGAGGTTGGTGGGAGAGGGGGATGTGGCTGATATCTGCCGCCTGACCTGCCTGGAACAAGGGATTGCGGTGGTTGCCGATGGTCCGGGGCCCAGCCTGACGGTCCAGGGGTCGCGCGTCCTGCTTTCGCTGGATGGTGAATCATGACCGAACAAGCCCACATCCTGGTCACTGGCGGAGCCGGATATATCGGTTCCATGCTGACGGCGGATTTATTGCGTGCCGGCGCGCGCGTCACCGTCCTGGACAGCCTGCTGTTCGGCGGCGAATCCCTCCTCTCCTTCCTGTCCCATCCCAATTTCCACTTCGCCAGGGTCAGCGTTTCCGAACCCCGCACCCTGCGCGACAGCCTGCGCCGCGACTGGCCGAAACCACAGGCCATCGTACACCTGGCTGCCATCGTCGGATTCCCAGCCTGCCAGGCGGTGGGACGCCAGGCAGCCTGGCGCTACAATGTCGAGACTGTCCAGCGCGTCTTCGAGCAGGCGGAAGCCATCGGGGCGGAGCGTTTCGTCTTCACCTCCACCTATTCCAACTATGGACTATCCAACGCCGGTGAGACAGTGACCGAGGAATCGGCGCTCACTCCCCAGTCGCTCTATGCTGAGACCAAAATCGCAGCCGAAGAGTATCTCCTGGCGCAGAAAAGCGCCGGTTGCACGCCGCTCATCTTCCGCCTGGCAACCCTCTATGGCATATCCCCCCGCACCCGTTTCGACCTGATCGTCAACCAGTTCGTACTGGAGGCCTATACCCGGCGTGAACTTCTCATTTACCAGCGTGGCTATTCGCGTTCGTTCGTCCATGTGCAGGATGTGGTGCGCGGCTTGCGACTCGGCCTCGAAGCGCCGCGCCGGCAGGTCGCCTGCCAGGTCTACAACTTGGGGACCGATGATGGCAACTATACAAAGGACGAGATCGTGGCCCTGGTCATCAAACGCCTGCCCGAGACCAATATCCAGTATAAAGACCTGACCTTCGGCGGCGATATGCGCGATATCAGGGCTTCGTTCGAAAAGGTCCGGGCGGGACTTGGTTTCCAGGCGCGCCTGGGTGTGGATGATGGCGTGCGCGAAGTGCTCCATGCGCTCCAGACCGGCCTGATCCGCAATCCGCAGGATGAACGTTATCGCAACGCGCACTTTATCGTCCAGTAACCCGGAAAGGAACACCATGGCCAAAAACTTCTGGAATGACAAAAGGATCCTGGTGACCGGCGGGGCCGGTTTCCTCGGATCGTTCGTGACCGAAAAACTCATCGGGCGCGGCGCGCGGGACATCCTCATCCCGCGCATCGAGTACTACAACCTGGTGGACCGGGACGACATCCGCCGCCTGCTGGATGACGCTGCGCTGCCCGTCGACCGGCGCCCGTCCCATTTGCGCCCGTCTGGTTTCCAGCCCGTCAGCGCCTCCATTTACGACCCGGCGCAGTTGATAATCCTCCACCTGGCGGCGCACGTGGGCGGGATAGGCGCCAACCGCGAACACCCGGCGGAGTTCTTCTACGACAACCTGATGATGGGCGTCGAATTGATGCACCAGGCCTGGCAGCGAGGGATCGGAAAATTCGTCGCCATCGGCACGGTTTGCGCTTATCCCAAGTTCACCCCGGTGCCCTTCAAGGAAGATGATTTGTGGATCGGCTATCCCGAAGAGACCAACGCGCCTTACGGCCTCGCCAAGAAAATGCTGCTGGTGCAATCCCAGTCCTACCGCCAGCAGTATGGCTTCAACGCCATCTACCTGCTGCCGGTCAACATGTATGGGCCGCGTGATAACTTCGACCTGCAATCGTCACATGTCATCCCGGCCCTCATCCGCAAGTGCCTGGAAGCGCAGGAACGAGGCGACCGGGAGGTGGTCGTCTGGGGCGACGGCTCCCCGACCCGCGAATTCATCTACGTGGAGGATGCAGCCGAGGGCATTCTCCAGGCCAGCGAGAAATACGACGGCCCGGAACCGGTCAACCTCGGCTCGGGCCGCGAGATCTCCATCAAGGACCTGGCGGAAATGATCGCCCGCCTGACCGGGTTCGAAGGCAGGCTGGTCTGGGACACGGACAAGCCCAACGGGCAACCACGCCGCGGCCTGGACGTGAGCCGGGCAGCGCAGTTCTTCGGTTTCCGCGCCGAAACTTCCTTCGAGGACGGCCTGCGCCGCACCATCGACTGGTACCGGGAGAAGCGGAAGGAATAGATGGTATCCGAATCCACCGTCCAAAAGGCAGAGTTGTCCGTTACCGATATCCGCCCTTCACGCGGCTGGGTGGCGCTCCACCTGCGCGACCTGTGGAAATACCGCGAGTTGATCTACTTCCTCATCTGGCGCGACGTGAAAGTGCGCTATAAACAGGCCGCGTTGGGCGTGGCCTGGGCGGTCATCCAGCCGGTGATGACGATGGTGGTATTCAGCGTGATCTTCGGCGAACTTGCCCGGTTGCCGACCGACGGCGACATCCCCTACCCGGTCTTCAGTTATGTGGCGCTCCTGCCCTGGCACCTGTTTGCCAATGCGCTCCAGAAATCGGGCATCAGCCTGGTGGGGAACGCCAACCTGATCACCAAGATCTACTTCCCGCGCCTGGTCATCCCGGTCTCGGCGGTGGTCTCCGGCCTGGTGGACTTTGCCATCGCCTTCCTGGTGCTGCTCGGCTTGATGGCTTACTACCACCTGCCTCTCTCCTGGAACATGCTGTGGCTGCCGCTGCTCATCCTCCTGGCGCTAGCGACCGCCCTGGCGGCGGGACTGTGGCTCTCGGCGCTCAACGTCCAGTACCGCGATGTCCAGCACATGATCCCCTTCCTGACCACCGTCTGGATGTACGCTTCGCCGGTCGTGTATTCCTCGAGCCTCATCCCGGAAGGGAACTGGCAAGTCATCTACGCCCTCAACCCGATGGTGGGGGTCATCCAGGGTTTCCGCTGGGCGCTGCTTGGCGCCCAGGCCCCGGATGCCAGCCTGGCTGTCTCTTCGGCGGTGGTGGTACTGCTGCTGGCGACCGGGTTGTTCTTCTTCCGCCGCATGGAACGCACCTTTGCGGACATTGTATAGGATGATGCGGCATGAGTGATGTGGCGATCCGGGTCGAGAACCTGGGAAAAAGATACCGCATCGGCGCCCTGTCCCAGCGCCGGGATACCCTGCGCGACCAGTTGGTATACCTGGGCACGCGCCTTGTCACCCCGCTGCGGGGCAGGGGCACACTGGCGCAGCCGTTGGATGAAGTATGGGCGCTGCGCGATGTATCATTCGAAGTCCGGCACGGGCAGGTGCTGGGCGTCATCGGGCGCAACGGGGCCGGCAAGAGCACCCTGCTCAAGATCCTTTCCCGCATCACCGAGCCTACGACCGGGAATGTACGCATCCGCGGCCGGGTGGGTTCCCTGCTGGAAGTCGGCACAGGTTTCCACCCGGAGTTGACCGGGCGGGAGAACATCTACCTGAATGGCGCCATCCTGGGCATGAAACGGACCGAGATCGAGCGCAAGTTCGATGAGATCGTGGCTTTTTCGGAAGTGGAACAGTTCATCGATACACCCGTCAAACGATATTCCTCCGGCATGTACCTGCGCCTGGCGTTCGCGGTGGCCGCCCACCTCGAGCCGGAGATCCTGGTGGTGGACGAGGTGCTGGCAGTGGGCGATGCCGAGTTCCAGCGCAAGTGCCTGGGCAAGATGAGCGATGTAGCCCAGCAGGGACGCACGGTGCTCTTCGTCAGCCATAACATGTCGGCCATCCTGCGCCTGACCCAGGAATCGATCGTGCTGGAAAAAGGCCGGCTGGCGCTGCGCGCCCCCTCGCCACAGGCTGTGGACCATTACCTCTCCGCCGGGCACGACCGCGCCGGCGAGCGCATCTGGGAGTCGTCCGAGATCCCGCCCGAGGCGGCGCCGTTCCAGCCGGTGGCCCTGCGCCTGCGCGACCGGCGCGGCGGCATCGTCGATACCGTCCGGTCCACCGAACCGTTCGTCGTCGAGATGGAATATATCCTTTCCGCCCCATTGACCGGGCTGCGGGTCGGTTTCTACCTCTTCACGGCGCGCGGCGAAGCCGTCCTGACATCCTTCGACCTGGACGAGACGGCCATGTTCGAGCGTCATACCAACCGACCTGCCGGGCGTTACCTCAGCCGCTGCCTGCTCCCGGCCGACATTCTCAACCAGGGACGGTATACGCTGGCGGTCAACGCCAGTTCCTACAATGTACGGCGTTATTTCATGGACGAGCAGGCGCTGGAATTCAATGTCGACATCACCGGCGCGCCGGGTATGCAGTGGTCCGAGCCGCGCCCGGGCGCCATCCGCCCGCGGCTGGAATGGCAGATCGAGGCTTTGAAACCATGAGCTCCAGGCGCGAGATCGTCAAGGGACTGCTGGGTGAACTGCCCTTTACAGTGGAGATGTACTGGCTGCTGCGCCAGCGCAACCGGCCGTTCCAGGGTCATTACAACCTGGAGCGCCTGCGGCGGGAACTGCCGCCTGCCTGCGCCCAGGTCGAGCCGATGGCCCGCTCCGCCCGGCGCGGCCGGCAGGTTTTTGTTTTTTCCACTCTGCACTACTGGGTGGAGCAAACAACCATGATGAGCCTGGCGCTGGCCGGCCTGGGCGACCAGGTCACCCTGATGTACCTACCATATTCGAATTTCAAGCGGCCCATCAGCGCCTTCGACCGCCGCCGCCAGAACCTCTACAGCCGCGAGATGCTGTCCCCCGTCGCCGGCCTGATCCGGCCAATCTCCATGCTGGATGTGCGCCAGGCTCCCGGCCTGCCGGAAGAACTGGAACTGGCAGTGCGCCAGGTGAGCCTACTGGATTGCCAGTACACCCTCCAGTCCGAAGAGGTGGACCTGGGCAGCGAGTTGCACGCCATGCGGCTGGAGCGCAACACCCTGGCGGCGCGCGCCGCCCTGGGCTGGCTGCGGACGCACCGGCCGGAGGTGGTTGTCATCCCCAACGGCACCATCCTGGAACTGGGCATCGTCTACCGCGTGGCGCGTTACCTGGAATTGCCGGTCGTTACCTATGAATTCAACGACCAGCCCGGCCAGATCTGGATCGCCCAGGACGACGAGATCATGCGCCAGAACACCGATCCGCTCTGGCAGGCGGGTGGCGCCACACCCCTCACGGCGGACCAACACCAGCGCATCCACAGACTCGAAAAAGCGCGCAAGGATGCGCGCAGTTTTGGCAGGTCCGACCGGCTGTGGCAGAATGCCCCCACCCAGGGCGCAGACAAACTACGCGCCGCCCTCGGACTGGACGGCCGTCCGGTGGCGCTGCTTGCCACCAACGTCCTGGGCGACAGCCTGACCCTCAGCCGCAATATCTTCGCCGCCAGCATGTCCGAGTGGCTGACCCGCTCCCTGCAATATTTTGCCGGTCGCCGTGACGTCCAACTCATCGTCCGCATCCATCCCGGCGAGTGTTACCTGCGAGGCCAGTCCATGCTGGAAGTGGCACAGAAAGCCCTGCCGGAACTGCCGGAGAACATCCGCCTCATCAAACCGCTCGAAGAATTGAACACCTACGACCTGATGGAAGTGACCAGCCTGGGATTGGTCTATACGACCACCACTGGCCTGGAGATGGCAATGGCCGGCATCCCGGTCATCGTCAGCGGCGAGACCCATTACCGCCAGCGCGGCTTCACGCTCGACCCGCAGACCTGGGACGAGTACCATTCCCTGCTGGAAGGTATCCTGGCCGCCCCCGCCTCCCACCGCCTGTCGCAGTCCCAGGTGGACCTGGCCTGGAATTACGCCTACCGGTTCTTCTTCCAGTTCCCGCGTCCCTTCCCCTGGCGGCTGATCAGTTTCTGGAAGGATTACCCGCAGTGGCCGGTCGGACGCGTCCTGGGCGAGGAAGGCCGTGCCCTCTTCGAAGCCACCCTCCACCAGTTGACCGGCGATCCCATCGAATGGACGGATTATCATCAATGACAGATACCCAGCAGCAGGTGCGCGCTTTTTACGATCAGATTGGCTGGCAGCAAGTCAGCGAAGGGGTTTACCAGAATGCCCGTTACGAGGACCTGCGGCCTGTTTCGCGCGAATACACCCACCGCTGCCACCTGCGCGTCAACCGGTTCCTGACCCGGCGCGGCGACTACCTGCTGGACGCCGGTTCAGGCCCGATCCAGTATCCGGAATACTTGACCTACTCGGAGGAATACCGCTACCGGGTCTGCGCCGATATTTCCATCCAGGCCATGCGGGAGGCCCGCCGCCGGCTGGGCGGACGCGGCCTGTACGTGGTGGCGGATATCGCCAACCTGCCGTTCAAGGCCGACGTTTTCGACGGGATCGTCTCGCTGCATGCCATCCACCACCTGCCTTATGAAAGCCAGATTCTGGCTTACCGGCAGTTGTACCGGTCCCTGAAGGCTGGCCGGAGCATGGCGGTGGTCAATGCCTGGAAAAACCCGCCATTGATCAAGTATACTTTCTGGCTGGTGCGGCTTGCTGAAATGACCCGTTACTACGCCGGACGGGTGCGCTACCGCCTCTCCCGCCATCCCGCGCCGCAAGGGCAGGAAAAAGAAGAGGCCAGACCGACCACGCCGACCGGCACGTATGCCGAACACTACGATGCCCGCACCTTGCTGCAGGAACTGGGCATGGCCGGCATCCCGGTCGAGATCCGCTCGTGGCGCAGCCTGAGCGTCCGTTTCCTGCGCGCCCTGATCCATCCCTGGCTGGGCGGGCGCCTGTGGCTGTGGCTGGTATACCGGTTGGAAGACATCTTCCCCCACTCCCTGGGACGGATCGGGCAGTATCCATTGATCGTCATTCGCAAACCATGATGGAGAGACCATGAACTGGAAAAACCAAGTTGTGCTCGTCACCGGGGGCACCGGTTCGTTCGGCAAGAAACTGACCCGCATCCTGCTGGAAGAATACCAGCCGCGTAAGATCATCATCTTCAGCCGCGACGAACTCAAACAACATGAGATGCGGGTCGCCGGCTACGAACATCCCTCCCTGCGTTATTTCATCGGCGACGTGCGCGACCGGGAACGGCTGGTACGCGCCATGCACGGGGTGGATATCGTCGTCCATGCCGCAGCCCTCAAGCAGGTCCCGGCCTGTGAATACAACCCGATGGAAGCCATCAAGACCAACATCATGGGCACCTCCAACGTGGTCGAAGGCGCCCTGGACGCGGGCGTCAAGAAAGTGCTGGCGCTCAGCACCGACAAGGCTGTCAACCCGGTCAACCTCTACGGCGCCACCAAACTGGCGGCGGAAAAACTGGTGGTGCAGAGCAACGCTTACGCCGCCGGCACGTCCACCCGCTATTCCTGTGTTCGCTACGGCAATGTGGTCGGGTCGCGCGGCTCGGTCGTCCCCTTGTTCCTGAAACAGCGCGCCAGCGGCAAGGTGACCGTCACCGACGAGCGCATGACCCGCTTCTGGCTCTCACTCGAACAGGGCGTCCACTTCGTCATCAACTGCATTGGGCAGATGGAAGGCGGCGAAGTCTTCGTCCCCAAGATCCCCAGCACCAAGGTCATCGACCTGGCGCACGCCATCGCCCCCGAAGCCAGGGTCGAGATCATTGGCATCCGTCCCGGAGAGAAACTGCACGAGGCGCTCATTTCGGAAGACGAGGCCCGCAGCGCCATCGAATTGAAGGACTTGTTCGTCGTCCAGCCGGCGGAAGCCTCCTGGTTCGGTTATTCTTGGAAGGACAAAGGCAAGCCCCTGCCGGATGGATACCATTATTCCAGCGACAATAACGCCTCCTGGCTGGATGTGGCGGGCATCAAAGAATTCATTGCCCCCTTCGAAGCCGACCTCCTGGCCGGGAAACTGGCGGGTTGAATGCGCATCCTCGTAACCGGGGCAAGCGGCCTGCTGGGACTCAACCTCTCGCTGTTGATGGCGGGCGGGCAGCATACCATCGTCGGCGTGGACCGCAGCCGGTTGAGCGGGACACCCTTCGAACTGATCCAGGCCGACCTGCTAGGACCGGACGCCTGTCCCCGTTTGCTGGAAGCGGTGCGCCCCGCGGCCGTCATCCACACTGCCGCGCTGGCAAACCTCGAAGCCTGCGAAGCCGACCCGGGGACGGCGCGCCTTCTCAACGCCGACCTGCCCGGCGAACTGGCTGCAGCCTGCGCCGGACGCTCCATCGGTTTGGTGCACATCTCCACCGATTCGGTCTTCGATGGCGCCCGGGAAGGGATCTATACCGAAGACGACGTTCCCAACCCACCGGGAGTCTATTCCGCCACAAAACTCCAGGGCGAACGGAATGTCCTTTCGGCTTATCCTGAGGCCGTCGTGGCGCGCGTCAATTTCTTCGGCTGGAGCCTTTCCGGCAAACGCAGTCTTTCGGAATACTTCTATAACAACCTTTCGTCGTCCCGGCCTGCCCCCGGCTTCACCGACATCTGGTTCTGCCCGATATTCGTCGGCGACCTGGCCGACACCCTGGTGCGGATGCTGGAAAAAAGCCTTTCGGGACTGTACCATGCCGTCGGGTCCGAAGCGTTGACGAAGTACGATTTCGGGCTGCGGATCGCCCGCCGGTTCGGCTTCGACCCGGGGCTGGTCGTCCCGGCTTCCATCCAGGATTCAGAACTTACCGCCCGGCGCTCTCCCAACCTGCGCCTTTCTGTCCACAAGTTATCCACAGCCCTGGGGAGGGAAATCCCCGGGGTTTCCACCGGGATCGAACAGTTTTATACACAGGCCACGCAGGGTTATCCACAGAAAATGCGGAGTTATCAACAGGTATGACGCCAATGCGAGACAGGCAGGCACAGAAAACGAGGATTCAATGGAAATAAAGATCGGCAAGCGCCTGATCGGCCCCAACCACCCGACCTATTTCATCGCCGACATCGCCGCCAACCATGACGGCGACCTGGAACGGGCGAAACTGCTCATCCGCCTGGCGAAGGAAGCCGGGGCGGACGCGGCCAAATTCCAGAACTTCGATGCGCCCAAGATCGTCTCGGACTACGGTTTCAGCCACATGAACAGCCAGGTCAGCCACCAGGCTGCCTGGAAGAAATCGGTGGTGGAAGTGTACCGGGCAGCCTCCATCCCCTTCGAGTGGTCGAGAACCTTGGTGGAGGCGTGCGCCGAGGCCGGCATCGACTATTTCTCGTCGCCCTATGATTTCACCGCGATCGACTTCCTCGACCAGTATGTTCCGGTGTATAAGGCCGGCTCCGGCGAGATCGATTGGATCGAGGCCCTGGAACGCATGGCGAGCAAGGGCAAGCCGTTCTTCGTTGCCACCGGCGCTTCGACCATCGGCGAGGTGCAGAAGGCAGTCCACGCCATCCTGAAGATCAACAAACAACTGGCGCTGATGCAGTGCAACACCAACTACACCGCCAGCCCGAACAACTACGACCACCTGCACCTGAACGTGCTCAAAACCTACGCCAGCATGTTCCCGGATGTGATCCTGGGCCTTTCCGACCACACCCATGCGGTTGCGCCGGTGGTGGGTGCGGTAACCCTGGGCGCACGCGTCATCGAACGGCATTTCACCGACAGTAACGACCGCGAAGGCCCCGACCATAAATTTGCCATGGATCCGGAAAAATGGGCGCGCATGGTCGAGGAGACCCGCCTGCTCGAACGGGCGCTTGGTTCAGCCGATAAATTCATCGCCGACAATGAGATAGATACCGCGGTGGTGCAACGCCGCTGCCTGCGGGCGGCACGCGACATCAAGGCCGGCGAGAGGTTCACCCGCGACATGATCGATGTCCTCCGCCCGGCCACGCCTGGCGCGATCAAGCCTGACCAGATCGAGAATGTGCTCGGCGCGAAGGCGCTCGTGGACCTGCCATACGGCAAGGAATTGCGCTGGATGGAGTTGGGCTCGTAAGGGAGTGTCTTTGAACCGCATTTTGTATTTTTCGAACGATTATTGCACCCACGATTACCGCTTCCTGTCCTCCCTGGCAGAGAACGGCAACCAGGTGTTCCACGTCCGCTTGGAGGCTGTCCGCCGCCAGGTGGAGGACCGGCCCGTCCCGGCCGGGGTGGAGATCGTCCATTGGGCAGGCGGGCGGGACGCATTCCGCTGGCGTGACCTGCCCGGCCTGGTGCGCGACTTCCGGCGGCTGGCGCGCGCGATCCAGCCGGACCTGGTCCATGCCGGGCCGCTCCAGACCTGCGCCTTCATCGCCATCCTCTCCGGTTACCATCCCGTCCTGGCAATGTCGTGGGGGTTCGACCTGATGGAAGACGCGGAAAGGAACCGCTGGTGGCGTTGGGCAACGAGGTTTGTGTTGCAACGGGCCGATTTCTTCATCAGCGATGCCCGCGTCACCCGCGACCGGGCGGTCGCTTATGGCATGGATGCCGCCCGGACGGATGTTTTCCCCTGGGGCGTGGACCTGGAGCAGTTCTCGCCATCCGGGGCCGGGCGCCTTGCTCCCGGCGGGTTCACCCTGCTCTGCAACCGTTCCTGGGAACCGCGCTACGGGGTGGACCTGCTGGCGCGCGCCTTCGTCCAGGCGGCGCGCGCGGACGCCGAACTGCGCCTCATCCTGCTCGGCGGCGGGTCGCAGGCCCAGGTCATCCGCCAGGTTCTGGAGCGCGGCGGCGTATCCGAACGGGTCACCTTCGCCGGTCAGATCCCTCAGAAGGATCTCCCCCGTTATTACCGGATGGCCGACCTGTACATCTCGCCCTCGCACGTCGACGGTTCGTCGGTCTCATTGCTGGAAGCCATGGCATGCGGCCTGCCGGCGCTGGTATCCGACATTCCCGCCAACTGTGAGTGGGTGACGGATGGCGTCAATGGCCGGGTCTTCCCGGATGGCGCGCTGGATGCGCTGGCAGCCGGGATCCTGCGCGCAAAGGAGAATCCTGCTGAAAGCCGGGCTTTCGGGTTGGCTGCCAGAGAGGTAGCCGAAAGCCGCGCGGATTGGAAGGTCAATTTCCAGCATTTGCTGGGAGCCTACCAGATGACCTTGGATAACCGGAGATTGGTTAGTAAGAATGAATAGGAACATTATCTGGAGAATGTCCTGCCTCCTGCTGGCAGCGATGATGCTGTTGAGCGCCTGCGGGAATGCCGGAGCGCCCCTGCCGACCCCGTCGCCGGTCGACCCGGCTGTGGTCCAGACCGAGGCGGTGGCGACCTTTGCCATGTCGCTGACCCTGGCGGCGCCGACCCATACGCCGACCCCCCTGCCCAGCGCTACCCCGACCGCCACCGCCACATCCACGCCAACGGCCACGCCGACTGCGACCAATGTGTCCATCCCGGTAAGCGAGTTGATGAAGACCTACATTGCTTACTACTGGATCTATCCAGTCGAGATGACGACCGCTTGTACCTACTACGTGCTGCCATATATCGCCTACCCAATCGCCGAGCGGACTGGGAATCATGAGCAGGATATCCGGACGGCATTGAACATCCTTTTCGCGGACCATTCGCCTGGCAGCGGCGTGCTTACCAACCCGATCGGCCGTTCCAACCTTACCATCAGCGGTTTTCACCGCAGCGGGATCACCTTGAATGTCGAACTATCCGGGACGCTCTACCGGAATTTCTATTACCCCATGACCTGGTCCTATAGTTTATTCTGCCCTGATAAGCAGGCGCGCGATCAGGTCTTCAGGACCATCTGGCAATTCAAAGACATCCTGGCACAGAACGGCATTACAGATGTCGTCGTCTGGTACGATGGTCAATTGCTTGATGACCTGCTCCTGAACGATTTTTCCGGCGCGCCGTAGAGAGGCTTCGAATGTATTTCAAACCCACAAAAACCACCCTGCTCCTCGGGATGCTTGTCTCGCTCCTGGCGGCGTGCGGCAGTCCTTCGGGTGGACTGCCAACTTCGACCGTGGATGTCGCTTCGTTGCAAACAGCCGCAGTTGGAACCTTCGTCGCCGGGTTGACCGCTGCTGTTCCTACAGCGACCGAGACCCCACCGCCCACGTCCACGCCCACCCAAACAGGGACACCCCTCCCGCCAACGTCGACCTTTACCGCCACGCCAACGGATGTGCTCTTCAACGTCCTCAACGCAGTTGAAGAGGCCGAGTACCTGCCCACACATATTGCCTTCTATGTCATTTCCCCAATTTCAGCGCCAGAGTGTACATACTACATGCGCCCTGTGATAGCCGCGCCGTATCCGCTGAAGACAGGGGATGTGATCGTGGATGTGACGGCGGCTCTGACAGCGCTCTTCCGGTTCAATTTTTCCGAACCAGGCGGTTTTCCCAACCCGATGCTGCCTGCCAGTCTACAGGTCACCGGCGTGACCCGCGAAGGCGGGTCGATGACAGTCCACCTGACAGGCAACCCAGCCCGGACGGATGATAAATGCACGAACCGCCAGATGCGCGACCAGCTGGTTACGACCATTCACAGGATCGCCAACGGGTTTGGTATCTACGATATCGTCATCTGGCTGGACACGAATCTGTATGACGATTACATGATTGGTGAGTAGGACAGGTTATGGATCAGCCGCTGCGTTGCGTTGCCATCATCCAGGGCAGGATGTCCGCCTCCCGCCTGCCGGGCAAGGTTTTGCGGCCGATCGCTGGCAAGCCGATGCTGGAGCGGGTGGTCGAGCGGACGCGTCGCGCCAGATTGGTGGACGAGGTGTTCGTCGCAACGACGGCCGATGCCTCGGATGACCCAGTGGCAGAGTTTTGCCAGGGTCGCGGCTATGCCTGTTGGCGCGGCAGCCAGTTCGACGTCCTGGACCGTTACTACCAGGCGGCGCGCTTGGCCCGTGCCGAGGTGATCATCCGCATCACAGCCGATTGCCCACTAATAGACCCGCAGTTGATTGACCTGACGGTGAGTGAGTTCTATCAGGTGAAGGCAGATTTTGCCGCCAACCGGCTCCCACCGCCCTGGCATCGCACCTATCCCATCGGGCTGGATGTGGAGGTATGCGCCTTCACTGGCCTCGAACAGGCCTGGCGCGAAGCCGATAAGCCTCACCAGAGGGAACATGTCATGCCGTTCTTTTATGAAGGCATCCCGGTGGAGGCGGCGCACACGAACCGGCCGGTATCTTTATATACTTCGCCGCGCGGTTTTCGGGTGTTGTACTTGAACCACGACCCCGACCTCGGCGCCATGCGCTGGACGGTCGATACACCCGAGGACCTAGATCTTCTGAATTGCATCTATGATCGTTTCAATGGCCGGGATGACTTTTCCTGGCAGGAGATCCTGGCGTTATTCCAGCGCGAACCGCAACTGGCGCAGGTCAATGCCGCGGTGCACCACAAGGCATACAACGATCTGGATCAGAGAGCCAGGAAACCATGAAAGCAGTTTTGCTGGAACTCCTGCGTTGCCCCACCTGCTCCGGAAGATATCGGCTCGAGCTGGACCGTCTGGTATGCTCGTACTGCCAAGCTGAGATTCCCCTCCAGAGTGGAATTTCGCTCTTTTCAGATGTTCCACCGGATATCACTCCTTCCGAGAAGCGGCTGCGCGGCGCCGGGATGGATACCCCCTGGCGCTGCGCCAATACGCGCTTCCTGGCAGGAGAGGCGCAGCGGATCGCCGGGAATGCAATCGTTCTCGATGTTGGCTCTGGCCGTGGTGATTTTTCGAGCATATTCACAGATCAGCGTTACCTGGCCGTGGAAATCTATCCGTATCCGGAAGTGGATGTTGTTTGTGACCTGACGAAGGTCAACCCTTTTGCGCTAGGCAGCCTGGATGTGATCCTCCTGATGAACGTGCTGGAGCATCTGCCGGATGCGATGGATTTCATCCAGAACCTTTCCGGTTTGCTGCGCCCAGGCGGGAAGATCCTGGCGGCGGTACCCTTCCTGGTCAAAATCCACTAGGCTCCCTATGATTTTGCCCGGTACACCCATTACCTCCTGCAAAAAATGGGCGAAGCGGCCAACCTGCAGATTGAGCGGATGGATGGTTATTACGATCCTGTTTTTCTTCTCGGCGAAAGTGAGCGCTATGTTCGGTTCTGGGCTTCATCCAGGTACCCGGCCGTTCGTCGCAGGATGTTGGCTGTGATGCTGGCCGGTTTGCGTTTGTACCAGGGGATCCTGTCACGCCTGCTGGGCGCTGGTTATCTGGCGGATGCAGTAAAAGAGAACAACCCGTCTCCGGTTGGGTATCATGTCATTTATCGGAAGGCTGAGCAATCTCAATGAGTGAACTGGTGCAGAACTGTCCCCTTTGCGGTGGTGAACACAGCCATCTTTTTGACCAGCGTAATTTCAAAGGCCATAAGGTTGTGAACCGCATCTGCCTTTCCTGCGGGCTGGTATTTCAATCCCCGCGCATGACGGAAAAAGAAGCAGCTGCGTTCTACGAGAACGAATACCGCCTCCTCTACCAGGGCGGAGAGGATCCGACCGCCAAGGATCTGGCCGTGCAACGAGCGCGCGCCGCTTCCCTGCTAACTTACGTGAAGCCGCATGTACAGGAACTGTCACGTCACCTCGATATTGGCTCTTCAGCGGGCTTGCTCTTGCAGGAGATTGGCAAAGCCTATGGTTGCCAGCCAGTCGGCGTGGAACCGGGGGAGGCTTATCGCAAGTATGCGAGCCATAAGGGGATGACGGTTTACGAATCCCTTGAAACGCTGAAGAGGAATGAAAGTACAGGCTTCGATCTGATCAGCATGGCGCATGTGCTCGAACACCTGCCAGACCCGGTTGGCTACTTATCCCATTTACGCGAATCGCTTCTGGAGTCGGATGGTTGGTTGTTGATCGAGGCGCCGAATCTGTATGCCCATGACTGTTTCGAACCGGCTCACCTGTTTTCATTCAGCGCGCATACCCTGCGACAGGTTATCTCCAGGGCTGGTTATAAAATAGTGAAGTTGGAGCAGCATGGCAGGCCGCGTTCGAGCATCCTCCCCTATTACCTGACAGCCCTGGCGCGTCCTGCAAAGAATCCAACCCAGCATGAAGTGAAACGAGAAGGGAAAGTGAAATTCAAGCGTCAATTGGGTATGCTCCGCCGGCGCCTGCTGGGTCGCCTGGCGCCGGGAAAAGTCTGGAAAGCGGTATAGGCTATGAAGCAAAAAACAGTCTTCATCAGCGCCGACCTGGCCTCGTCTTTGATCTACTACCTGCAGAGCGATATCTGGTCTGTACTGCGCGCAGCCGGGGTACAGGTCGTTCTCCTGACCAATGACCGGTTCGTGGATCCGCTGAGAAAGAGTAATCCCGACCTGGTAGTGGAAAGTCTGCGCCTGGATGCCTGTGAACGATATTTCCGCGAAGTGAACCAACCGCTTCAATACTGGCTTCATTTCCTGCGGCGTGTCGGTGGTTCCTGCCGGATCAATACCAGTCCGATGGATGCGGTGATCGGGGAGAGCGGCACTTTCAAGACTGGTGGGATCAAAGCTCTGGTCCTCCGTTTCGTGATCTGGCTGATGAGGCATTCGCGCCTGGCGCGATGGATCGTAGTACGCAGCCAGTTCAGGTTCACACCCGGGATCTATGATGACTATTTTGAGCGCTATCAGCCCGACCTGGTCATTGCCAGTACACCTGGATGGCGGGAAGACCGCTATTTGTTGCGGGAAGCGAATGCAATAGGAATCAAGACCGCCGCCGCGATCGTAGGCTGGGATAATCCATCGAGTTACCGCCTCTCCGGGGCTCGGGTGGACCATGTCACCTGCTGGTCCGAGATCCAGAAGGATGAATTGGTCCGAGGCGCGGATTGGTCGCCGAAGCGGGTGCACATCGGGGGTATCCCTTCTTATGATGGTTATTTTCGTCGCGCCTGGCAAACACCTCGTGAGGAATACTTCCAGCAGCACAATCTCGATCCCAACCGCAAGTTGATATCCTATGCCTGTAGTTTTGTTTCGTTCTCACCGAATTTCGCCAATGTGGAGACGCTGGCCAGGCTGATCGGGAACGATTTACTGGTCGAGCCTGTCCAACTACTGATCCGGCTCCATCCCGTACATCTCCATCCCGGTACGAGGTTTGCCGAGGAGGCGGAGCGCATCCACGCTTTGTCCAGGGTATATCCAAATGTCCATGTGGTCCGGCCTCAATCGTTGGGCGGCGATATGCGTTATTATGCAGGCGAGGATATGCCCGAAAAAGCCTCCATGATGGCATATTCGGATATCTTCCTGACGGTTTACTCGACCATGGTGGTTGAA
>VGNO01000009.1 GCA_016865985.1 Chloroflexota bacterium
TGGCGCTTTACTCGCTATTTGCGGATAATTCGTTCGGCGGCTGCCAACAATCCCGCTGACGAGACCAGCCAAAATGTTCAACTGCTTTGCGTTGTATCCTTTTGGCTCATTCGATAACATATGCGAAAATGATACTCTTATGCTACGATAGCGCTGGTGGTTGTCGCTCATGGTTCGCTCCTCGCTCCGTGGTGGGAGCTTAAGCTTACCAGACCTCAACCACTACTTTTGTCCGGTAGAGAAATCGGACAGGCAATCTATCGTTTACGCAAGTGTACAGTTGAACCAATCATCGGCATCATCAAGGAAATCCTGGGCTTTCGCCAGTTTTCTTTGCGCGGCTTGTGGGCGGCCGCTGGCGAATGGGGCTTGGTCTGTCTGGCCTTCAATCTCAAACGCCTGCACGTCTTGATGATTTCGACAGTCTCCACCGTTCCGATTGGATAGGGTTTGTTTCCACGCGCCTATTGCCTAAAAAAAGGAGCGCCGCAAGCATGAAACTCTCGGATTTGCCTCTCAACGGGCAACATCACAGGCCAGTGCTCGCCCGTTTTTCGGCTTCGCTTGAAAAATCGCTACCCTCTCCGACAAACTGCTAGTTATTCTCTCCTCGCAAAGATGAACAAATCCACCATCGCATCTGTGGCACTCCCCTCTGAATGCTATAGGTAATGTGCCGCGATTTCCACTCACTCCTTAAGATTCTGATTATTTCAGTTTTCTCGAGACCACTTTTATTGCTGTGGATTAAATCTGCGTCATCCGCGTTCCATTGTTTACCATCACGCGTCCCTGTCCGAAGTAAAATATGATTTTCTCGAATGGGTTGAATAACGCGATGCGTCCAAAAGTAGCCATACAACACCCCTACCCCGGCGGCTCTGCCGTGAGTCCCTGCTCCAGCCGGTAGCGCTGGCGGACTTCGTCCAGCAGCACCAGGCGGCCGTTCTCCTGCAAGTACCAATGTTCCCACCCATTGCAGGGCGCGCCGTTCATGTAATGGCTCCCCGTTTTGTGAATGCTCCCCTCGAATCCATCATCGGTTCGCAGCCGCGCATCCGGCTTGATGGTCGCGGAGCGCCGCTCGTCTTTGGAGAAGATCAACCTCTGGCCCGCTTGCAGGAAACCGTTCTCGACCAGCGCCGAGAATTCCACCCTGGGGGCGGACTTGCGTTTGCTTCTCACGTCGAATGTCCCTGGATCGAACGGCTCCGGCCGGATGGCGTCGATCCGCTTTTGCGCTGCATGGATATATTTCTGCTCGCGTTCGATGCCGATCCAATTCCGGTGCAGCCGTTTGGCGACCGCCCCGGTGGTGCCGCTCCCAAAAAACGGATCAAGGACAGTGTCGCCGGGGTTGCTCGCTGAAAGGATGACCCGGTACAACAAAGCCTCCGGCTTCTGGGTCGAGTGGACCTTCCCCCCATTTTCGTCCCTGACCCGCTCCGCGCCGCTCGCCAGGGGCGCCAGCCACCAGTCGGAACGCATCTGTTTCTCATCGTTCAAGCCTTTCATGGCATGGTGGTTGAAGGTGTACTTTGCGCCCTTGCCCGTACTGGCCCAGATCAATGTTTCATGAGCATTGGTGAACCGCACGCCCCGGAAATTCGGCATGGGGTTGGTCTTGACCCAGATGACATCATTCAGGATCCAGAAGCCCAGGTCCTGCATCATCGTCCCGAGGCGGAAGATGTTGTGGTACGAGCCGATCACCCAGATCGAGCCGGTGGGTTTCAACACGCGCTTACAGGCGGCCAGCCACTGGCGGGTAAATGTATCGTAAGCGGCAAACGAGTCGAAATGGTCCCAGGCATCATCCACCGCGTCCACTTTCGTCATATTGGGACGGTGAAGGTCGTTTTGCAGTTGCAGGTTATAAGGTGGGTCGGCGAAGACCAGGTCGATGGACTTCCCCGGCAGGGAACTAAGGGTTTCGACGCAATCGCCTTTTAGGATTTGGTCAAGGGGCAGGTTCATGGGAGGTTCTCCGCTAACGGCATTATAGCCGAATCGACCATCCCGGCATGGCCGGGGCTGCTTTCCCCCTACGACCATCCCGTGTGGACTCCCCTCCATCAAAGCGGACATCCGTCACATGTCCTGCCATCGAGTACTCTGCCCGCTTTCTTCTTCTGGACACCACCCCATGAAAAAAGAAGACAGGAAGAGACCCTCAAAACCTCCGTTCCTCCAGCCTCCACCCTCCCTAGAACACCAGATGCCCGATTAGCGCCGCCGCCAGGGTGACGGTGATATTGTCCACGTCGGGGAAGGGCAGCGACTCTACCAGAGTCCCGCCCAGGGAAATGAGCAGCAGCGGGACCAGGGCGCCGGTGAAGGGTCCCGGGAAGATTCCCGCCAAGATGTACATCCCCAGAACGAAGAGCGCCAGCGCAAAGCCGCCGCTGAAGACCGCCAGCGACCCGGCGACCGTTTTCTTTTTGCTCCAGGGCAGATGGGGCGATTTCACCGCCCGTCCCACCAGGTCGGCGATCCCGTCCCCGCCGCACATCAGCATCAGGGCGGTGATGCCGATCGGGCTGTCCTTCCAGTAGATGAGCGTCAGCGCCACGAAGACCAGGCCGTAGAAGAGCGGCCCGCGCAGGATCTCACGCCGGTCGCCGGAGCGCGACATGGCCTTGACCGAGGCCTCGTCCTTGATCACGCCCAGGCCGATCAGGGCAAACTGGACGGTGATGAGGAGCGGGACGAGCGCAGCCAGCCAGCGGGCGTACCAGACATCCGGGAACATCAACCAGCACAGCACGAAGACCGGCCCGGTGCCGATGTGGATCACCTTGCGGCTCAGGCGCGATTCGATCCAGCCGCGGTGGGCAAAGAAATCCATCAGGCGCAGCCAGCCGATGGCGATGGCAAAGGTCAACAACAGGGCAAGGAAGGGGTTCATGGCGTCTCCTCTCAGGCGCGGGATTTGGATGCACCCATTGTACAACAACACCCGCCCCTTCCGAAAGACATGGGCGCCTGGTGACCATCGTCAGGTTGACCAGACAACTTCCCGCGTGTACAATCAGGCAATTCCCTTCCGGAATTTCACATGCCCATCTACCGCTTCGTCGTCCGCTCCCTCCAGGCCGACCCGCGCCCTGCGGGTACCCTAGCCGGCGCCCGCGCCATGGGGTTCGGCGACCTGCAGCGGGTCGACTGCCGCGACCTGTATTTCATCGAGGGCCAACTGTCTCAGGAAGATTTGCAGCGGCTGGCTCTCGAACTATTAGCCGACCCGGTGACCCAGTCGGCTGCCTGGGACGAACTGCCCGTCCCGCTGCCGGACCTCGAGCCGGGTTCCGTCCTGGTGGAGGTCAGCCTGCGCCCCGGCGTGACCGACCCGGCGGCGGAACAACTGCTGCGCGCCGCCCATGAAATGGGGCTGGACGGCGTGCGGCGCGCCGCCACCGGCCTGTCCTACCTGCTGCACGGACCCGGCCCGGCGCGCGCCGGGGAACTTGCCGGCCGCCTGCTGGCGAACCCCGTCATCCAGCGCTGGGCGGTGGGCGTCATCGAACCTTCCTTCCCGGAGCCGGCACGCGCCAGCGGACGGACCGCGACCATCCGCCTGTCCGGCCTGGGCGACGAGGCCCTGCTCGCCATTTCGCAGGAGCGGCGCGCCGCCCTCGACCTGGCGGAGATGAAGGCCATCCAGGCCTACTGCCGGGAGGAACAGCGCGACCTGACCGACGTTGAGTTCGAAACCATCGCCCAGACCTGGTCCGAGCATTGCGTCCACAAGACCTTCAAGGCGCAGGTGGTCATCGAGGGCGGGGACTCACACCAGGCGCCATCCGTGGTCGACTCCCTCATCGGCGCCTACCTCAAATCCGCCACGCAACAGATCGCCGCCCCCTGGGTGCTCTCCGCCTTCGTGGACAACGCCGGGATCATCGCCTTCGACGACGAATACGAGGTCTCCTTCAAAGTGGAGACCCACAACCACCCGTCGGCCATCGAACCCTTCGGCGGGGCCAACACCGGCGTGGGCGGCGTGATCCGCGACATCCTGGGGGTGGGCGCCAAACCCATCGCCGCCACCGACGTGCTGTGCTTCGGTCTGCAGGATGCCTCCCTGGAGTCCCTGCCGGCAGGCGTGTTGCACCCGCGCCGCATCCGCAGCGGCGTGGTGGCCGGGGTGCAGGACTACGGCAACAAGATCGGCATCCCCACCGTCAACGGCGCCATCCTGTATGCCGAAGGCTACACCGCCAACCCGCTGGTCTTCTGCGGCTGTGTGGGCATCGCCCCCAAAGGCAAACACCGCAAGCAGCCGCAGGCCGGCGACCGGGTGGTCGTGCTCGGCGGCCGCACCGGGCGGGACGGCCTGCGCGGCGCGACCTTCTCCTCGATGCCGATGGACGCCCAGACCGGCGAGGTCTCCGGCGCCTCGGTGCAGATCGGCGACCCGGTCACCGAGAAGGGGCTGATCGATGTCATCCTGCGCGCCCGCGACGCCGGCCTGTACCACGACATCACCGACTGCGGGGCGGGTGGGCTGTCCTCGGCGGTCGGCGAGATGGCCGCCGTCCTCGGGGCGGAGGTGGACCTGGGACGGGTGCGGCTCAAGTATCCCGGCCTGGCGCCGTGGGAGGTCTGGCTCTCCGAAGCCCAGGAGCGGATGGCGCTGGCGGTCCCGCCGGGAAATATGGCCGCCCTGGAGGAACTGTGCGAGACCTTTGACACAGAGATAACCGACATCGGCGCCTTCAGCGGAGGCGGGCGGCTGGTGGTGCGCTACGATGGCAGGGTGGCGCTGGACCTGGACAACCGTTTCCTGCACGAGGGCGTCCCGCAGCGACAGTTGAAAGCAGTCATCCAGACCATGGACGATAGTCCACAAACCACGGTCAAACGTCCGTTGTCCATCGTCGATGTCCGTGAAACCCTGCTAAATCTGCTTTCGTCCCCCAACATCGCTTCCAAGGCGCCGGTCATCCGCCTCTACGACCACGAGGTGCAGGGCGGGACGGTGGTCAAGCCGCTGGTGGGCGTCCACGGCGACGCCCCGTCCGATGCGGCGGCGCTCAAACCCATCGGGACGAAAGGGAATCGAGGCATTGTGCTCTCGAACGGCATCAATCCCGAATACGGCCAGCGTGACCCCTACCGCATGGCCTGGTCGGTGGTGGATGAGGCCATCCGCAACGCGGCGGCGGTCGGCGCCGACCCGGCGCGCATCGCCCTGCTCGACAACTTCTGCTGGGGCGACCCCAACCGCCTCGAGACGATGGGGAGCCTGGTGGAGGCGGCGCGCGGTTGTCACGACGCCGCCATCCATTTCGGGACACCCTTCATCAGCGGCAAGGATTCGCTCAACAACGAGTACCTCGGCGCGGACGGAAGGCGGCATGCCATCCCGCCGACATTGTTGATCTCGGCCATCGGCATCATCCACGATGTGGACCAGGCCGTCACGATGGATTTGAAGGCAGCCGGGAACATCGTCTACCTGCTGGGCCAGGCGCTGGACGAAGGGCTGTCCCCCGTCCCGCAGGTCCCGGCCTCCGCGCCGGCCGTCTATCGCGCCCTGCACCAGGCCATCCGCGGCGGACTGGTGCGAGCCTGCCACGACCTGTCCGAGGGCGGGCTGGCGGTTGCGGCGGCCGAGATGTGCATCGGCGGGCGGCTGGGGCTGGAGGTCGAGGCCGCCATCCCTGCGCAGGCCTGCTTCCGCCAGGTCAACGGCTGCCTGCTGGCCGAAGTCGCGCCGGGGGATGCAACCGGGTTCGAGGGATTGTTCAACGGCCTGCCCTGCCAGGCAATCGGGCGGGTGGACGCCCGTCCCTGCCTGCAACTGGCAGGCTTCTCCGTTGGTGTGGAGCAACTGGTGGAGGCTTTCAACCGGGATGCGGGGGGTGGGGATGCAGCCTAAAGCCCTCGTCCTGCAAGCGCATGGCACGAACCGCGACCTGGATGCCATCGAAGCCCTGGCGTTGGCCGGGGCGCGGCCGGAGGGGGTCCCGCTCAACCTCCTGCGCGCCGGGAAGAAACATTTCGCGGATTACCAGATGCTCGTCATCCCCGGCGGGTTCTCCTACGCCGACGCCCTGGGCGCCGGCCGCCTGCTGGCGCTCGACCTGAAATCCTATTTCGCCGACGAAATGGCCGCCTTCGTTGACGCGGGCAGGCCGGTGATGGGCATCTGCAACGGCTTCCAGGCGCTGGTGAAGGCGGGTATATTGCCCGGCAACGGCGTCCTGCCACAACAACTTCCCTCCTCCCGGGTGGAGAGCGACAGCAGGCAGGTCACCCTCACCTTCAACCGCTCCGGGCGCTTCGAATGCCGCTGGGTGCGCCTGGCGCCGCTCTCGCGGACCTGCATCTGGACCCGGGGCCTGCGGGAGGCCATCGACTGCCCTGTGGCGCACGGCGAAGGCAATTTCCAGGCCGCCCCCGGTTTCCCGCTGGACTCATTCGCCGCCTGCGGCCAGGTCGCCCTCGCCTACCTCCGGGCGGACGGGTCGCCCGCCAACGGCGAATACCCGGCCAACCCGAACGGCTCGCTGCTGGATATCGCCGGCATCTGCAACCCGCCGGGCAACGTCCTGGGGCTGATGCCGCACCCCGAGAACCATATCCATGCCTGGCAGCACCCGCTCCACACCCGTCACGCCGTGGCCGGCAGCGGGCTGGCGTTGTTCCAGCAAGGCGTGGAATATGCCTCGCAAACCTGAAGGAGAATACCCATGCCGACCCGGTCCGAACTGACCGCCCTCCTGCCGCTGGCCTTCGAAACCAGCGACCTGCCCCTGCCCGGCAAAGCCGCCGGGAAGGTGCGCGAGTGGTACCGCCTGCCGGGCGGCCGGCGCTTGATCGTCACCACCGACCGCCTGTCAGCCTTCGACCGCGTCCTGGCCATGGTCCCGTACAAGGGACAGGTGCTCAACCAGTTGGCCGCCTGGTGGTTCGGGCAGACGCGGGACATCCTCCCCAACCACATCGTCTCCATCCCCGACCCGAATGCGGCAGTCGTGGCCGAGGTCCAGCCGCTGCCGGTGGAGGTCATCGTGCGCGGCTACATCACCGGCGTCACCTCCACCGCCCTCTGGCGCCGCTATGCGCTCGGCGAACGGACGATCTATGGCTACAACTTCCCGGACGGTCTGCAGAAGAACCAGCGCCTGCCCGACCCGATCATCACTCCCACCACCAAGGGCGGCCCGACCGGCCACGACGAACGCCTGACCTGCGCCGAGGTGGTGGAACGCGGCCACCTGGAAGCGGCAGCCTGGGAACTGGTTCAGGCGGCGGCGCTGGAGATCTTCCGCCGCGGGCAGGCTGTGGCAAGCCGGGCCGGGTTGATCCTGGTGGATACGAAGTACGAGTTCGGCCGCGCCCCCGACGGGACAATCCTGCTGATCGATGAAGTCCACACGCCGGATTCCTCCCGCTTCTGGAAAGCCGATACCTACGCCGGTAAGTTTGCCTCCGGCGAAGAGCCGGAGAACTTCGACAAGGAGTTCATCCGCCTGGCGTATGCCGAAAAAGGCTACCGCGGCGATGGGGAGATCCCGGCCATGCCCGAAGACCTGTGGACGGCAGCCAGCGAACGCTATATCACGATCCATGAGATGCTGACCGGCCAGTCCTTCGCGCCGGGGGCTTACCCGGTGGAAGACCGCCTGCTCGAAAACCTGCATAATTCCGGATTGATCTGACCGAGGAAAAGATGAAACCACTTGTTGTCATCCTGATGGGGTCCAAAGCGGACCTCGAACACAGCCGGAAGATCGCCGCCGCCTGCCATGAATTCGGGCTGGAGACCGTCCTGCGGATCGCGTCCGCCCACAAGACGCCCGGACATGCCCTGGCGCTCCTGGGTGAATACGAAGCCGACCCGCGCCCGAAAGTCTACATCACCGTCGCCGGGCGCAGCAACGCCCTGAGCGGCTTCACCGACGGGGCGGTCGGCGCGCCGGTTATCGCCTGCCCGCCCGTTCCGGAAGCCTTCGGCGGGGCGGACATCTACTCGTCCCTGCGCATGCCTTCCGGCATCGCCCCGGCGCTGGCGTTGGAGCCAGCCAACGCCGCCCTGCTGGCGGCCAAGATGCTCGGCCTGGTGGATGCCGGGACCAGGGAAGCGGTCGTGAGGTCCCGCGCCGCCGCCGCCGCCCGGATCACGACCGACGACCGGGAACTGCAATGAGCATCGCCCTCGGCGGACACCCCCGCGAAGCCTGCGGCGTGATCGGCATCTATGCCCCGCACGAGGACGTGGCGCGCATGGCCTTCTTCGGCCTGTACGCCCTCCAGCACCGCGGCCAGGAGGCGGCTGGCATCGCCGTCTCGGACGGGGAGCGCATGACGCTGCACAAGGACGCCGGGCTGGTCGCGCAGGTCTTCACGCCCGGCAGCCTGGCGCGGCTCGCAGGCCACTACGCCATCGGACACACCCGCTACTCGACCACCGGCTCATCCTCCGCCCGCAATGCCCAGCCTTTCATGATCGAGACAATGAACGGCCCGCTGGCGCTGGCGCACAACGGCAACCTGGTCAACTCGGCCGCCCTGCGGGATGAGTTGATGCGCCAGGGGGTCGGCCTCTCCTCCTCGTCCGATAGCGAAGTCCTGACCATGATGCTGGCGCGTGATTCCGGCGATACCTGGGAAGCGCGCATCAAGGCCGCCATGCGGAAATGGACCGGGGCCTACTCGCTGGTCATCCTGACCCGCAGTTGCATCTTTGCCGTGCGCGACCCGTGGGGTTTCCGCCCGTTGAGCGTGGGTCTGCTCCCCGGCGGCGGCTATGCAACCGCCTCCGAGACCGGCGCGCTGCACACCCTCGGCTGCGAGGCGATCCGCGAAGTGAAAGCAGGCGAGATCGTGACCCTGAATGGCACGGCGCTGCGCGTCGAGCAGGCGCTCGCGCCGGTCGAACCCTCGGCGCTGTGCGTCTTCGAACATATCTATTTTTCCAGGCCGGATGCGGTCTGGGACGGGCGCAGCGTCCATCATGTGCGCCAGAACCTGGGACGCGAACTGGCGCTCGAATGCCCGACCGCGGCGGAGGTCGTCATCCCGGTGCCGGATTCGTCCATCCCGGCGGCAATCGGCTACTCATCCGCCAGCGGCATCCCCTACAACGACGGTTTCATCAAGAACCGCTACATCGGGCGCACCTTCATCGAACCGACCGATTCGCTGCGCAAGCAGGGCGTGGCGTTGAAATTCAACGTTATCAACGAGAATGTACTCAACCGGCGGGTCGTCATGATCGACGACAGCATCGTGCGCGGCAACACCACCGGCCCCATCGTGCGCCTGCTCAAGAACGCCGGGGCAAAGGAAGTCCATGTACGCATCACCTGCCCGCCCATCCGGCACCCCTGCTTCATGGGCGTGGACATGGGGGCATACGAGGACCTGGCCGCCCACCGGCACTCGGTTGAGCAAATCCGTGAGAAAATAGGGGCGGATTCGCTTCACTATCTCTCCCTGGAGGGGATGATGCGCGCCATCGGGCGGGAGGACGGTTACTGCCAGGCGTGTTTCGCCGGCCATTATCCCCTGGCTGTCGACCTGTCGAGCGTCAAGACCGGCTTCGAACAAGGGATCGCCTGGAAGGAGGCTTTATGAATGTGCTTGTCATCGGCTCCGGCGGGCGGGAACACGCCATCGCCTGGAAAGTATCCCAATCGCCGCGCCTCAGCCGCCTTTTCACCCTGCCCGGCAACCCCGGCACGGCCGAACTGGGGGAAAACGTCGGCCACATCTCGCTCGATAACCACCCGGCGGTGGTCCAATTCTGCCAGGAGAACCGGATCGACCTGGTGATCGTCGGGCCGGAAGCGCCGCTGGCAGCCGGCCTGGCCGACGCCCTCATCATGGCCGGCATCCGTTGTTTCGGCCCGCGCAAGGCGGCGGCGCAGATCGAGGCCTCCAAGGCTTTCGCCAAGCAGTTCATGACCCGCCATAACATCCCGACCGCCCGTTATGGCGTCTTCAAAAAACACGACGAAGCCCTGGACCACCTGCAAAGCCTGGAGTACCCGGTAGCGCTCAAGGCCTCGGGGCTGGCGGGCGGCAAGGGCGTCGTCCTGCCGGAAAACAAGGATGAAGCCCGTTCCATCCTGGGCGCCATGCTGGTCAGGAAGGAATTCGGCGCGGCCGGCCGGGAGGTGGTGATCGAGGAACGCCTGAGCGGACCGGAGGTCTCGTTGATGGCCTTCAGCGACGGGCAGGTCGTCCGCCCGATGCTCCCGGCCCAGGACCACAAGCGCCTGCTGGATGGCGACCGCGGCCCCAACACCGGCGGGATGGGCGCCTGTGCCCCGGTGCCGGTCTGCCCGCCGGAGATGGTGGACGAGATCGTCCGCGCCGTCCTCCAGCCGGCCATCTCCGGGCTGTACCGGGAGGAGACGCCCTTCGTGGGCGTGCTCTTCGCCGGGTTGATGCTGACCGCCGACGGCCCGCGCGTGCTGGAATTCAACTGCCGCTTCGGCGACCCGGAGAGCCAGGCCGTGCTGCCCCTGCTGGAAGGCGACCTGCTGGAGATCGCCGAAGCCTGCGTCGAGAAACGGCTGGAGCAGGTCAAATTCGGCTGGAAGGATGAGTCGACGGCCTGCGTGGTGCTGGCCTCCGAGGGTTACCCCGGTAAGTTGATGTACGGCAGGCTGGTGAAAGGCTCGCGCGACCCGTTCGAAAAAGGAATGTGTTTCCACGCCGGGACGCGGCTGGAGGGCAACAAGATCGTCACCTCCGGGGGACGCGTGGTGGGCGTCACCGCCTGGGACGCCACCCTGGAGCAGGCGGTCCAACGGGCGTACGCCGCCATCGAACACATTTCCTTCCACGGGATGCAGTACCGCCGCGATATTGCCCGCCACACCCTCAAGCGTTCGGCCTATGCCGAGGCCGGGGTCAGCATCGACGCCGGGAACAAGGCGGTCCAGTTGATGAAGGAATCGGCCCGTTCGACCTACGGTCCGGAAGTGCTGGCCGGGATCGGGGCTTTCGGCGGGTTGTTCGACGCCTCGGCGCTCAAGAAGATGTCCGACCCGGTGCTGGTGGCCTCCACCGACGGGGTCGGCACCAAGGTCAAACTGGCGGCGCAGGCCGGGCGCTACCGCCTGATCGGGCATGACATCGTCAACCACTGCATCAACGACATCCTCGTCCAGGGGGCGCGCCCTTTGTTCTTCCTGGATTACTTCGCCAGTTCGGTGTTGAAACCGGAACTGGCTGCCGAGGTGGTGCACGGCATCTCGGAAGCCTGCCGGGATGCAGGCATGGCCCTGCTCGGCGGCGAGACGGCGGAAATGCCGGGCATCTATGCCCCGGGCGAGTTCGATCTGGCAGGCTCCATCCTGGGCGTGGTGGAACGCAGCCGCATCCTGCCGCGTACATCCGACCTCAAGCCGGGCGACGCCCTGATCGGGCTGGCATCCTCCGGCCCGCACACCAACGGCTATTCGCTCATCCGCAAGGTCTTCGCCGATGTTGCCCTCGAGACGGTCTTCCCCGAACTGGGCATTCCCCTGGCCGATGCCCTGCTCGTGCCGCACCGTTCCTACTTCCCGGTCGTGCATCCGCTGCTGACCAGGTTCCTGGTCAAGGCGTTGGCGCACCTGACCGGTGGCGGCTTTGTCGAGAACCTGCCGCGCGTCCTGCCGGGGAACCTCAATGCAGTCATCCGGCGCGGCTCGTGGCCGACGCCGCCCCTCTGGGGGCTGATCCAGAAACGGGGCGAGATCGCCGAGGATGAAATGTACCGCATCTTCAACCTCGGCATTGGGATGGTGATGGCGGTGGAGAGCGCTGCCGCCCAACAGGTGCAGCAGGCGCTGGCTGAACCTTCCTGGCTGATCGGCGAACTGGCGGCGGGGGAGGGGAAAGTCGTACTGGCGTGACGACCCGCCTGGTCGTGCTCATCTCCGGGAACGGTTCGAACCTCCAGGCCATCCTCGACGCCTGCGCCGGGGGCGCGCTGCCTGCCCGCGTGGTCGCGGTTTTCTCGAACAAGGCCGAGGCTTATGGCCTGGTGCGCGCCAGCCAGGCCGGTGTGCCGGCCATTGTCCTGCCCCAAGCCAAAGACATCCACCGCCGCGATTATGACGCCCTGCTCGCCGGTCATGTGGCCCATTACCGGCCCGACTATGTCATCCTGGCCGGCTGGATGCGCCTGCTGACCTCCGCCTTCCTGGAACGCTTCCCGCAGCGGGTCATCAACCTGCACCCGGCCCTGCCCGGCGCCTTCCCCGGCACGCGCGCCATCGAACGCGCCTACGCCGCCTGGCAGGCGGGCGAGATCGACCGCTCCGGAGTGATGGTGCACCTCGTCCCCGACGAGGGCGTGGATGATGGGCCGGTGCTGGCGATAGAAAAGATCCGATTTCAGCAGGGTGAGTTTTTGGAAGCGTTTGAAAAAAGAGTTCACCAGGTTGAACATCGGCTATTGGTAAGAACACTCAAGCAAGTCTTTCAAGGGAAAATATGATGGCTAAATTCATTTTCATAGCTGTGTTGACAATTGTGTTTACTGGATGCCAGACACCAACAGGAGATATTCCAACATCATCTCCCATGCCACATTCTACTGAGATGCTTTCTTCTGTTATTGCTCCAAGCTTGACTCCACCGGCTTTAGGTACACCTACTTCATGGCCAACAGAGATACCGATTCCAACTCTACCCATTGAAGCCACCGAGAATGCAGTGGTTGAGGATTATTGTGATTATTCCGCCTCCCCTTATCATCCTTTTGGTTTTGAGGTTTCAAATACAAATAAGTATATGGCTTTTGTTTGTTGGCCAGAAGATTCAAAAGATATTTCCATAACTCGAATAATCACTCTTGATGGTTCGCAATCTCCTATCGATATTTCATTTCGCAAGGATTATCTTGGAATAGACTATTCACAGCCATTGCCTGAAGGTGTGCTGGTGGGAGTGCAGAATCTTATCGAATATCAAGCTCTCGTACCCACTCATTGGACAGCAGACGACAAATATCTCTACCTGTCAAAAGGTACCCCAGTAAGCGGCGTTGTGTACGGGGGAATAATGGCTCTCATGCGAATTGAACTTGCAACCAAAAAGATAACCCCAATACTGGCTCCGGGTGGATTTTATTGGTATACATTTTCTCGGGATGACACTAAACTTTATTATATCGATCAGTCAAAAAAGCCCATGACTTTTATCATTCTAACTCTTGAGTCGGGCGCAATCAATGAATTTACACTTGACGGTAAGTTTTCTCAGGCAGGAGATGTTATGCCTTCACCCGATATGCAAAAAATAATACTAGGTGCGGTCGTCAGCGAAGGGGTTGGTGCAGCAATTATCCTTGTTGACCTAACATCGATGTCTCAAGAGAACTTGCTTGAAGGGATAAGCTTTAACATCTGGCCAAAATCCTGGGTTGACAACAGAACACTTTACTGCGCTTCCGATTACAACCTTGAATATTATTATCTGGATATTATTACAAAACAAATATCTTCTGCTCCAACCCCAACCCCTTACCCTTATCCTTATCCATAACTATAAATCCAAATATTCGAGGTAATATGCCCAAAGCCATCCTCTCTGTCCATGACAAAACCGGCCTCGTCGAATTCGCCAGCGGTCTCGCCTCCCTCGGCTGGACGCTGCTCGCTTCGGGCGGCACAGCCCGACTGTTACATGAAAACGGGCTGGATGTGACCGAAGTAGCCGAATACACCCAATCGCCGGAGATCCTCGGCGGGCGGGTCAAGACCCTTCACCCGGCCATCCACGGCGGGCTGTTGGCGCGTCCCACCGGGGAAGACCGCGCCCAGCTGCTGGCGCACAGCTGGGACTACATCGACCTGGCAGCCGTCAACCTCTATCCTTTTGAAGCGACCATCGCCAGGCCGGGCGTCACCTTCGCCGAGGCGATAGAAAACATAGACATCGGCGGCGTAACCCTCATCCGCGCCGCGGCCAAGAACCACGAGCGCGTCACCCTGGTCTGCGACCCGGCGGATTACGCCTCTGTCCTGGCCGAAATCCAGGGAGGCGCGATTTCGCCCGAGACCCGCAAAGCCCTCGCCATCAAGGGCTTTGCATCCACGGCACATTATGACTCGCTGATATCGACCTACCTGGCAGGCGCAGAGGCGCTTTCACTCAACCTGTACCCGGTCCAGAAACTGCGGTACGGTGAAAACCCGCACCAGTCCGCCACGCTGTATGCCTATACACCCGGCGATGGGCCGCTGGGCGGGAAGGTCCTGCAGGGCAAGGAACTTTCCTATAACAACCTGCTCGACCTGGATGCCGCCTGGCGCGCCGTCGTCGCTTTCGATGGACCCGCCATCTGCATCGTCAAGCACCTCTCGCCCTGCGGCATCGCCGCCGCCGGGGATCTGGCGGAGGCCTACCGGGCAGCCTTCGCCTGCGACCCGCTCTCGGCTTTCGGTGGGGTGATCGCTTCCAACCGTCCCTTCGATGCGGAGACCGCTGCCGCCCTCGGCGACCATTTCGTGGAGTGCATTATTGCGCCGGGATTCACAACGGAAGCCCGGGATGCCCTGTCAACCCGCAAGAACCTGCGGCTGGTGGCGATGCCGGATACGAAAATCTCGCCCACGTACGAATTGCGTTCCGTCAACCGCGGCCTGCTCAAGCAGGGTGTGGACTTCGGAGACCCCGCCCCCACCTCCGGGGAAGGCGCTGAACAGGGCGGATGGAAGGTCGTCAGCAGACGCCAGCCGACGGTGGAGGAATGGGACTCCCTGCGCTTTGCCATGAAAACCTGCCAGCACGTCAAGTCCAATGCCATCGTCTTCGTGCAGGGCACAGCAACGGTCGGGATCGGCGGCGGGCAGCCCAACCGGGTGGACTGTGTCCGGATGGCGGCGGCGCGCGCCGGGGAAAAGTCCCACGGCGCGGTGATGGCCTCCGACGCCTTCTTCCCCTTCCCCGATTCGGTGGAGGCAGCGGCGCAGGCCGGGGTGACAGCCATCGTCCATCCCGGCGGGTCGCTGCGGGATGGCGAGGCGGTCGAAATGGCCGACCGCCATGGGATGGCAATGGTCGTCAGCGGCGTGAGGCATTTCCGCCACTAAAGGGGGTAAAATGAGGCTGTCCAGCAATTCATGCAAGGAGTAGTAGAATCCGTTACGGATGGCCCAGACATGCAACGACCCGCACCCTTCCACGAATTCATAACCCGCGCGACCCAGGTCCTGGTGCTGGCATACCAACTGGTGGCGCTGGGGGCTTTCGTCGCCACGCTCATCCTCGCCTCGGACTGGCTGCGCCAGCCGTTCCCGGGCGCTTTCTTCGAACACACCATGGCCTATAACGGGGCCGTACCCAGCCAGCCGGGCGGGAACTGGGACCTGGTCAGCCAGGGCATCAGCCTGGGCGACCAACTGCTGTCCATCGATGGGGAGCAGGTCCATACCGCCCGGGATGTGGCCGCCGCGCTGGAGGGTTTCGCCCCGGGCGACACGCTCCCGGTCGAGGCGCTTTCGACCGGCGGCGGGACCCAGACCTACACAGTCCTGCTGCAAGCCTTCCCTGCCGCCGACCGCAACGCCTACCTCGTCATCCCCGCCATCATCAGCCTGGTCTTCCTCGGGACCAGCCTGTGGATCTTCGGGATGCGCCGCAGCGAACCGGCCGGACAGGCTTTTGCCATCTTCACCTCGTCCCTGGCGATCATCACCGGCGCCCTGTTCGAAATCTTCACCACCCATTACCTGACCCACCTGTGGACCCTGGCGCTCGGCCTGCTGGGTGGGGCGGGCATCAGCCTGGCGGCGGTCTTCCCGCAGGAGATCCGGCTGGTCAAGCGTTACCCGTACCTGCGCTGGGTCTCCTACCTGGCCGGCCTGGGGCTTGCGGGCTATGCCTTCACCACCCTGTTCGCCTTCGACCGTCCCACCGCCTACATCGAGGCCTGGCAGTTGCTCTATCTCTTCGTGGGCTTCGCCGGCCTGTTCTTCATGGGGATGATGGTCTACCGGCTGGCGGCGGCGCCCTCACCCATCGTCAAAGCCCAGGCGCGCGCCATCCTGATTGGCGGGGCGCTGGCTTTCACCCCGATGACCGGCTGGCTGCTGCTCAAACCGTTCGGCCTGTTCGACTTTCACCCGGCGCTCTTCCTGCCGGTGGCGCTCTTCCCACTCGCCACCGGTTTCACCATCCTGCGCTACCGCCAGGCGCGGACCGACCTGGTCATCCGCCGCGGCCTGCTTTTCACGCTCCTGGCCGTCCTGGTGGCAGCCGCATACACCCTCATCCTGCTCGGCCTGAGCCTGCTGCTGGGGCAGGCAATCGCCCCGACCAACCCCTGGCTGGTGGGCGGACTGGCGCTCCTGCTGGCGCTCCTGCTCCAGCCGCTGCGCGACCGCCTGCAGAACCTGGTCAACGCCATTTTCTTCCGGGGCGAGCGCGCCTACCAGAAACGCATCCAGGATTTCTCGCTAGAACTGACCACAACCGTCGATTTCAACGGGGTGATGAACAGCCTGCGCCGCCACATCACCGAGACGCTCATCCCGGAGCAGGCGCACCTCTATATCTACGACCCGTTGAACGACCAGTACAACGCCGTCCCCGGCGCCGACAGCCGCCCGACCAGCGACCTGCGCTTTTCACCCGCCAGCGCGCTGGTGAAATCCCTCGCCCGGGAACAACTGCCACTCTTCATCGACCCGGCCGGCAGCCTGCCTGCCGCCCTCCAGCCCGAGCAGGCGCGCCTGGCGCTGCTGGGCGCATCGCTTTTCGTCCCACTCCCCGGCCGCGAACGGCTGGTGGGCTGGATGGCCCTCAGCCCGCGCCGCTCCGGGGAAAGTTACGGCAGCCAGGACATCAGTTTCCTGGAACAACTCGGCAACCAGGCGGCGGTCGCCATCGAACGCGCCCAGGTCGTCTCCAGTATGGAACGCCGGGTGCGCGAGATGAACATCCTGGCGCGCGTCGCCCAGGGCGTCAATATCACGGTCGCCTACGACGACATCCTGGAACTGATCTATGCCCAGACCGACCAGATCCTGCCGGTGGACGATTTCCACATCACCCTGCACAGCAAGGAAAACGACTTCCTGTACTTCGCCTTCTGCCTCGAACAGGATGACCGCCTGCTGCAAAAGGAGAACCTCCCGCTGCCTTCGAAACTGGGGCTCAGTTCCCTGGTCATCCATAACCGGCGCGCCCTCCTGACCGCCGACTACACCCGCGAATGCCGGGAACGCGGCCTGACTCCCGCCACCAGCGGGACCTTTGCCTGGGTGGGCGTGCCGCTCAACGCCGGCGCCGAGACGATCGGCTCCCTGAGCATTGCCAGCCGCGACGCCTCGGTCGGGTACACGCCCGGCCAGGTCGAACTGTTGCAAGCCATCGCCGACCAGGCCGCCGGGGCGATCGTCAAAGCCCGCCTGCTGCAGGAGACCGAACGCCGCGCCCGCCAGTTATCCACCCTGAACGAGATCACCCGCCAGTTGACCTCCACCCTCGAGCCGGAACCGCTGCTCCAGACCATCCTCGAGAGCGCGGTCGTCATCCTGAACTGCGAGGCGGGCAGCCTCTTCCTGGTGGACGACCAGACCGACGAACTGGTCTTCAGGGTCGCCACCGGGGGCGCAGCCAGCGACCTGGTGGGACAGCGCCTGCCGCCCGGCAGCGGGATCGTCGGCAAGGCCGTCCAGACCCGCGCCCCGGTCATCGAGAACGATGCCCAGCGCTCCAATGCCTGGTACAACACCGACCAGCAGACCGGCTTCGAAACCCGCTCCCTGCTGGCCGTCCCGATGCAGGTCAAGGAGCGGGTGATCGGCGTGCTGGAGGTCATCAACCGCCTCGACCGCCTGCCGTTCGTGGAGGACGACCAGAACCTGCTGACCGCCTTTGCCAGCCAGGCGGCGGTCGCCATCGAGAACGCCCGGCTTTACACCCTGACCGACCAGGAACTCTCTGAGCGCGTCGCCGAACTCTCGGTCATGCAGCGCATCGACCGGGAACTGAACGCCAGCCTGGATGTCGCCCGCGCCATGCGCATCACCCTCGATTGGGCCATGCGCCAATCCGCGGCCGAGGCCGGGTTGATCGGAATCGTGGGAGAGAAAGGCCTCCAGGTCATGGCCGAGCAGGGCTACGCAGACCTGCTGGCAGCCTACCGCGAGTTGCCGCTGCCGCTTGGGGAGGGGGCGGCGCGGGCGGCGGTCGAGGGCGGCCAGCCGCAGCAGGCTGCCCTCGACGAGTACCGGCCGGGGCTGCTGCCCCAGGCCCTGCGCCAGGTGGTCGTCCCGATCCGGCGCGAGACCCGCGCCATCGGCTTGATCCTGCTCGAGAGCCTGTCTCCCGCCGAACAGACCGAGACCGCGCTCACGTTCCTCTCCCGCCTGAGCGACCATGCCGCCATCGCCATCGCCAACGCCCAACTCTACGGCGAAGTGCAGGCCGCCAACCTGGCCAAGAGCGAGTTCGTATCTTTCGTGGCGCACGAATTGAAGAACCCGATGACCTCCATCAAGGGCTACACCGAACTGCTGTCGGCCGGGGCGGTCGGGCAGGTCAACGAGATGCAGGGCAACTTCCTGGGCACCATCCGCTCGAACGTGGAGCGCATGTCCACCCTGGTCTCGGACCTGAACGACAATTCCAAGATCGAAGCCGGCCGCCTGCGCCTGGATTTCAAGGCGGTCGACCTCAAGGACGCCATCGAAGAAGTGATGCGCTCCAGCAACCGACAGTTCGAAGACAAGAAACAGACCGTCTCCATCCAACTTCCTCCCGAACTGCCCAAAGTTTGGGCCGACCCCACCCGCCTGGGGCAGATCATGACCAACCTGGTCAACAACGCCCACAAGTACACCCCCGAAGGCGGCCAGATCACCATCGGCGCCGAGCGCCACGCCAACCAGTGGGACCAGGCCGGCGCGCCGGAAGTGGTGCACCTGTGGGTCAAGGACAACGGCATCGGCATCAGCCTGGAGGACCAGAAGAAGATCTTCCAGAAATTCTTCCGCTCCGAAGACCAGAAGGCGCGCGAGGCGCCGGGCACCGGCCTGGGATTGAACATCACCCGCAGCCTGATCGAAATGCAGGGCGGGCAGGTATGGTTCGAAAGCGAGTTCCGCCAGGGGACCGCCTTCCACTTCACCGTCCCGGTGGCGGAGGTCTAGCATGGACAACTTGACGAGGCGCATATGACTCTCGCGGCAGGGATCGGACAGGCGCAGGCGCTCGACGGCCGGGAAGCCGGCCTGCAGGCCGCCCACCAGGCGTTGAACAAGGTCGGGAACGTACCGCCCATCCTGGGGATCGTCATCGCCTCCCACCAGTATGAAGCCGCCCAGGTGGTGAACGGGGTCGTCAGCCTGACCGGCAACCTGCCCCTGGTCGGCTTCAGCTCCCCGGCCAGCCTGACCCGCGCCGGGCTCGCCACCCACGCGGTGACGGTCGCCCTGCTTGCCGCCAGCGACGCCCGGGCTGATGTACAGTGGCTTTCCGGTTACTCGCAGGCCAGCCGGGAGGTCGGCCGCCAGTTGGAGATGCTCCTGGCCGAACATCCCGACCGCCCGGCGTTGCTCTTCACCGACGGGTTCAACGCCGATGCCGGGCAATTATGCGCCAGCCTGCCGGCCGGCGCCTTCCTCGCCGGCGGCCTCTCCTGCGGCGACCTGCACACCGGGAACGCCTACCAGATCGCCGGCAGCCAGTCCGGTGCCAGTGGCCTGGCTCTGGCGCGTCTCGAAGGCCGGATCCGGGTTGGGGTGGGCGCGGCGCATGGCTGGCAGCCGGTCGGCGCCAACTTCCGCATCACCCGTTCGCGCGGCTTCTGGCTGCGCATGCTGGACGGACGCCCGGCCTCGGAGACCTACGCCCGCCTCTTCGGCTACCCGGCGCGCGAATGGGCCTTCCCACCGTTGAACCACCTGGCGCGGCTCTACCCGCTCGGAATCCAGCAGGCCGGGGATGAACTGCTGCTGCGCTCGCCGATCCGGGTAGAAGCGGATGGCAGTTTCCGCCTGAATGCGCCCGTGGCCGACGGCAGCGACGCCTACCTGCTGGTCGGGAGCATGAGCGCCTGCAAGGAAGCCGCCGCGGTTGCGGCGCGTGACGCCCTCCAGGTGCTGGGCGACGCCCGTCCCGTGCTGGCGCTGGCGCTGGCAGATGCCGCCTGGCAGATGTTGTTCGAGTCCCAGCCGGGAGCCGAACTATCCCTGCTCCAGGAAGCCCTCGGCCTGCATGTGCCGCTGGTAGGCGGTTACACCCTGGGGCAGATCGTCCCTGGAAAGGACGCGCCGCCGAAATTCCTCAACCAGCATCTGCTGGTTGTGCTGTTTGGGGAAACGGCGTAACATATCTCACTGCCGGGCGGGTGGATGGAAACCCGGTACAATCATCCCATGCCTGAAGTCTCCCACCTCAGCCGCGGCTACAGCGCCGCCCTGGCCAGCGCGGTCATCCTGTCCACCACGGCCATCCTCATCCGCCACCTGACCCAGGCCTTTGGCCTGCCGGCGCTCATCCTGGCCTTCTGGCGCGACCTCTTCGTTGCCGCCAGCCTGCTGGCTGCGCTCAGACTGCTGCGACCGGCATTGCTCGAGGTGGACAGGTCCCACCTGCGTTACCTCGTCTTCTTCGGCGCGATGCTGGCGCTCTTCAACGCCCTCTGGACGCTCTCGGTGGCGCTGAACGGGGCGGCGGTCTCGACCGTGCTGGCATACTCCTCGGCCGCCTTCACTGCTGTCCTGGGACGCTGGCTCTTGAAGGAACGGCTGGACTGGGCCAAATGGCTGGCGGTGGCGCTCAGCCTGGCCGGGTGCGCCCTCGTCTCGGGCGCGCTGGACCCGGCGGCCTGGCGCGTCAACCTGGCCGGCATCGTCACCGGCATCCTCTCCGGCCTGTGGTACGCTATCTACACGCTGATGGGCCGCGCCGCCTCCCAGCGCGGACTCAACCCCTGGACGACGCTGGTCTACACCTTCGGCTTCGCCGCCGTCTTCCTGCTGGGCTTCAACCTGCTCCCGGGCGGACTCCTTCCCTGCGCGGCCTCCCGCCTCTCCGATTTCCTCTGGCTGGGGGATGCATGGCTCGGCTGGGGAGCGCTCATCCTGCTGGCGGCCGGCCCCACCCTGGCCGGGTTCGGCCTCTACAACGTGGCTCTGACGCACCTGCCCTCCAGCGTGGTCAATCTCATCGCCACCTCCGAGCCGGTCTTCACGGCGGCCATCGCCTTCTTCCTGCTCGGCGAGCGGCTGACGTGGGTGCAGGCGGGAGGCAGCATTCTGATCCTGGGCGGGGTGGCGCTGCTGAGAGTGTACGAGGGGTGGATGGAAAGAAAAGCCGCTCCGATTACCTGACCAGCGGGAAAACCCAAATGCCTTGACAATCTTGTTTTTGTATCGGATAATTATCAAAATTTGATAATTATCCGATATGAAAATAGACCTTCTCGCCCCCTTCGAGTCCCTGCCCTACTTTACCATCGAGGGCTTCCGCCAGTCCGCCGGCATGGACAGCCCGGAGCAGGCGCGCCTGTTGCTGCACCGCTGGGCCAGGGCGGGCCGCATCCTGCCGCTCAAGAAGGGCGTCTACATGACGCGGCGCTTCCACGACCTGCACCGCGGCGAGGCCGCGTTCACGCCCGCCGTCAGCGCCATCATCCTGCCCCAGTCCTACGTTTCGTTCGAATACGTTCTGCAGCGGCACAACCTGCTCACCGAAGTCACCCACCCGCTCACCGCCTCCACCGCCAAAAACACCCGCCGCATCGTCAACTCCCTCGGCACATTCTGGTACCGCCACATGCGCCCGGCGCTCTACAACGGCTTCACCATCCACGAGTATCACGGCCTGCGCTACGCCGAAGCCACGCCGGCCAAGGCGCTCTTCGATTACCTGCTCCAGCGGCCGCTGCCCGGTCTCCTGCCCGCCCTCGACCTGGCGGGGGAACTGCGCCTGAACCTGGAAGAATTCCCGTCTGAAAGCCGGGCGGAATTCCGGCGGCTGGTCGAGGAGGCCGGCATCCCGAAAATGGAACGCGTCCACGAAAACCTGCGGAGGCACACATGGCGACTCTGATCCAGTCCCTGCGGCACATCCTGGAAAGCCGCGACCCCCTCCTGCCCGTCGAGACCAAACGCATCCTGCTGAAGGAAGCCATGCAGGCCCGGGCGCTCGACTTCCTCTACAACCATCCTGTCTACCGGCGGCTGAACTTTTATGGGGGAACCTGCCTGCACGCGATCTATGAACTGAACCGCCTGTCCGAGGATCTGGACCTGGACAACGGTTCGGGGCTGGACCTCGGTCCGCTCCCGGACGAACTGCTTGCGTACCACCGGAAAACGCTTGGCTTCGCTGAAACCTCCATCCATACCCAGACGGGCGAAACAGGCATCCTGCGCCTGACGCTGAAATTTCCCATTCTGAATGCCCTCGGCTTGTCGGCGCACGCCGAGGAATCCCTGCACCTGAAAGTAGAGATCAGCGGCCATCGCCAGACGGCGGTCATCCTCCGCACCCCGGTCTTCTTCCACGGGCTGAGTTTTGTCCCGGCGCATTTTTCGCTGGAAACGATGATGGCGGGGAAGATGCTGGCCTGCCTCGAACGCAGCTTCCAGCGCGGACGGGAGGGCGCGCTGCTCAAGGGGCGCGACTTCTACGACCTGTTGTGGTTCATGCAGAAACGCGTAAAACCGCTGGAGGAGAAACTGGCGCGGGACGGCAGGCAGCCGTACACAACGAAAAGCGCCATGGCTGCCTTGCAGGAAAAAGTATCCCGCATCCGCCGCGCCGACCTGGCCCCCGACCTGCTGCCCATGTTCGAGTCGCGCGTTTTCATCGAGGCCTGGCTGGAGGGGTTCCAGGAGAATTTCGCGGAATATGCAAAGTATTACCGGGGTGGGAAACAATAAGGACGGCGGGCTGGGGAAGTGGGGAATGAAGGGCCGGGCGGATGGGCAGCCCGACTCTTTGCTATAATCACAACATGAACACGACCGTCTCGACCAAAGACCGGATCACCCTCCCTGCCCGGATTCGCCGCGGGACGCGCCTGAAGCCGATTACGCGGGAGGCTGTCCATGCGCTACGAGGGAAGTACAAAGGCAGGGGGTTGATGAAGGCGCTGATGGAGGAGAAAGGGCGGGAGCGGGGGTGAGTAGGGACTGTTCTGAGACTTGTAGAAATGTCCCCTTCCTATTTTGTTATCACGATGAATGTCATTCCTCGTTTCCTGCACCAGTTCTTAGCCGCTTCGTGTTTTCGTATCGTGTCAGGATTTTGCAAATACTGACCGCCTTTGATTTCGTGCAATTCCTTTGCGCTGTCAATTCGCTCGAGTAGAAAATCAGGACGATAACCGCGTACATTACCTGCCTCGGTGACGTACGGGATGGAAATGCCATGATTCTTCGTCCACTTGGCGACCGTCTTGTCACGTTCCAGCCGCTTCATGTAATCGCGTTCCCAAGTCGAGTCATAGCGTTCGACAGAATACGCGCTTTTGGTGGGGTTTTCGAAATCGCCGCGTTCACTGGTTGGCATATCATCCCTCCGTCTTATAATTCACGATGCTGTTCACCAGACCGGGCTTGGATTTGATATTTGCGGACATCATGTGAATGCGATTCAGAGCATGGCGCAACTCTTCCACGCTGGCTGTTCCTACCGTCTTGCCATTCAGCATTTTCCTGCCCACATGGTTCATCAGCACGCCATACAGATAACCCAGTTCGTGCGAACCTATCCCATCCTCAGCAAGCAGGTCAGAGGCAATGTCGCGGACACTGTTTTTTAAACGATCGGCAAGTTCCGCGGGGGCAGTAATTACTTCCGCCGGTTTTCTGACATGATAGACTGCCGGAGCCTCGCGTATTTCTTTGAATTCTGAACCATCCAACATTTTACCTTCAACGCTGTCAATCTCGACGCGCGTAATCTCAGTCTCGATGGTGTAATCGAATTCATCCAGGATTTTCTGCCAATTCGGATAATCGCCGGTTTCAACCCTGATGTTCGCCAATTCATCATCGAAATCGGCTTTCTCTTCTTCGGAAGGTTTGGGAATCTCGATAAGCAAATCCGAATTGACAACAAATTGCTGTCTGCGTTTTGGGGGCAAATCTTCATCGCCGAACATGCTTAGTTGGTCAACATCTGTGCGGATTCTCGCGCCGACCATGTCCCATAGCCACTGGTGCTGGAGTTTTTCGTGGTCAACGACGGCGCAAATTTCCTGAATATCCTCGCCGCGCACGTTCAGGCGCAAGCCCCGCCCGACCACTTGCTGACCGTAGACGCGGCTGGAGAACTTGCGCAGCAACAAAATCACCGAGACGGCGGGAACGTCCCAGCCTTCGCGCAGCATCAAAACGCTAACGACGGCCTCGTAGGGACTATCCTTTTTGCCGAGATGCCGGGCGGCCTCGCGGTCTTTTTCGTCCGATTCCTCCGTAACAAGCAGCGTGCGGACATTGAACTCTTTTTCGAGCATTTCGCGCGACTGCTCGGCATCCTTGATGGTGATGGCAACGACAAAGAGAATCGGCCTATATGTGCTTTTACCGAGCGTTTCCGCCCGCCGGTTTTGTTCCTTAAGACGGTCGAGCGCAATACGGATTTGCTTTCGCATCGGGTCGGGGTCGGTGACCCACTGCGTGGAACTCAAACCTCTCTCGATGCGCTCGAACTCCTCGTCCATCTGGTCAACCGTGCGTTTCTCGCCGGTCTCCGGATTGGTGTAGGTCAATTCCACCGCAGTGAGTTTCGGCTGATAAACGACAACATTCTTGATGATCGGCGGCACTTCGGCCTGTGCGTCGGTGATGCCGTACTCATAGATCATCTTGGTATCAGGCGCCTTTCCATCAGCACGGTCGGGAGTGGCGGTGGTATCGAGGCGGAATCGGCATATTCGTTTGAGCGCGAAGAGGGTGTTGTCATATTCGACCGCCGGGGTATTGTGCGCCTCGTCATTGAATACCGCTATTTTCTCGTCCGAGCCCATCAGCACGGCCAGGTTGCGCTTGCCGCTGATATTGGATTGGTACAACTGCTGGATGTTACCAAGAACCACCCCATTATCGCGAATCCCTTGCGGACCTTCGCCGGGCTGCATGACGTGCAGGCCGAGTTCATTCGTGAAATGCTCCATGCCGGGCGGAAAGAAGCCGAAATCGCGGAACACTTTGGCTTCCTTGAAATCGTCCTCCAGCCGGTCACGGACGATGGTATTGGGGCAAAGCAGGAGGAATTTGTTGATGCCATGGCTGACTTTCAGCCAGGCGACCACCGACCCGATGATGGCCGTTTTGCCGCCGCCCGTGACAATGTTCAACAGCAGTTCGCGTTCCTGCAAGAGTTCATAGGCATAGACCACACGCATCAGCGCTTCTTCCTGGTGTCGCCAGAGTCTGCGCGGCGCGTCGGGACGGGTAACGTGGATCAGGAAATCACGCGTCAGCGGATTGACATTCGGGTAGGCGTGCGATTGCCACCACTCGCGGAAATCAAGTTCGTAGGGAGCAAAGGAATAGTACATGGTTGCTACCAGACTGCGGGTTTCGTGAATTGACCGTTTTGGTCAGTCATCACAGATGGAAACAGGCTGTTTTTGAGTACACCCGCACGGATATTTTTGATGAACATCACGTGCGGCATGAGAGCGACGCTGGGGTTTTTGTGCGGATTGAGCAGCCCGACTTGTTTACCAAGTTCCCGGGTTACAAAGAGTATCGGGGCTAGCAGGTCCGAATCATTGGACACAACCACAGCAAGTTCATAATCGTTGTGAAAACCATCCACCAGTAGGTGAGTTGCCAGGTTGACATCCGAGCCTTTTTCCTCGGTTTTGATAACCTTGACGTATCCGCTGCCCAGAGGTGAGCGCGGCATCAAGATTTCGTGGGAGAGAAAGCTCCCCAGGATGATTTCCAGATTGGGGATGGTTTGCAAAGCGCGTAAATACGCCCGCTGGCGCAACGGCTTATCCGGATCGTTGGGACGCGCCGTGACCAGCGCCGTGAAGTATTTGATACGCCGGATGTTGTCTTTTGGAAGCAAAAGACGACACATCTGCGCCAGGTTCAGCCAGTGATAGGGCGTATCCTTGATACAGCCGTAGTAGAAATTGAAACCGTCAATGTAGATGTTGGTTTTCATAGTTAAACACAGAGACCGCCGTGAGGCGGTCTCGCACCGGGTTCGCCGAAGCTACTACCGGGGGGCACGCCTCTATTATCGTCAAAAATGCCGTCGCCGTCAAGTGGACATTTTTTCTATTTTACATCAACCTCCTGCACCACCGTGCGCTCGCCGCCCTGATCATCCTGCACTGAGCAGGCCACCGGGCGCGGACCTTTCTCCGGGAATTCGTACTCCACCACCAGCAGCGGGCGGCCGGTTCTCTTGTCGCGCAGGAAGGTGTAGCCCTGCGTGGAGGTGAAGTGACCGTCGCGGTAGTCGAAATCCCACTGAACATTGGCGATCAGGCCATCCTTGTTCAGGCTGACCGACTCGGACACGTCGAACTCATACTTGAGCGGCGCGACGCGGCGCGCGGCAATACGCACTTCGGGCGGCTGGATGAATCGCAGCAGCGAGGCGTAATCGGGACTCTGGTTGACCACGTGCTCGCGGAATTCGTCGTCCTCCAGCCGCACCAGGCTCAGGCGGACGAAGTCAATGCGCTTGTTCTCGCGCGCCTCCAAAATTTGGGCAGCCTGCCGTGCATTGGGGCCAAAGTTCCAGCCCAGCATCACACCGTGGTTGGCGCGCCGCTCCTCGTAGACGGCTTTGGCGAATTCAGCGACCTCCTCTTTGCCGATGCGCGTGCGGCGTGACGGCTCGCCGACAAAGAGTGGAATGCCGTAGCGCGTGCCGTGGATGTGCGGCGAGACGCCCTCCGGCCGGCCGCCGAAGGCCTTGACCACGAACTCGCGAAATTTTTCGGGCGGGTATTGCTCCAGTTTCGGCGCTTCGTAGATGCCCCAATGCTCGACGGTGAAATCCGGCACCGGGAACAACGCGCCGATCTGCTTCTCCACTGCCTTCGCCACGCGGTCGGCAGTGATGGAGACGGCGATGCGGCTCTGGTCGCAGGCCACCCAACGGCGGTCGAGACGCTGCGCCACGGCCGGCGTGGTGCCACCGCCGCAGAAGAAGTCGGCGACGACACCATCCTCAGGCGATGAGGCCTTAATAACCTGTTCAAGTAATTCCTCTGGCTTCTGAGTGGGGTATCCTATTCTCTCAGGGGATACTTGGTTGATGGGTGAAATATTCCAAAAATCAACTTGAGCTTTGCCCTCTTTCATATAATAACGCTGAACCAGTTCAGGATGGGTTCTCTCCCATTCAGGGTTTATGTCTCTATGACCTTTGATGGGACTGTCTTTTAGAAAGCGCCCGATCAAACGATACCGTCCCTTTTCATCTTCATACTTGAATTTAGCCTTGCCCTTTTCATCCCAGTCAACCAGTACTTTATCCCAATTGAATATGTAATCGGTCGATTTTGCATAGAAGAGGATCGTGTCATGCCGTCTTCCATACGCTTGCTTGGAGACACGGCCCCCAAGTTCATAGCACCATACGATCTCATTGATGAAGTTTTCATACTGTGGATTCAACTCGTAAGTGCAACAGATGATAGATAGAATACTTCAAAAGGTGTCAGGAAGTCAAGGCATTTTCTTGGACGTTGATTGAGTTTATCGGCGACGGCAAGAGCTTCTTTGAAAGTGGTATCCGAGAAATTGGTGTTCTTCGGGAAATATTGCCGGATCAACCCATTGGTGTTTTCGTTCGTTCCGCGTTCCCAAGCGGAGTAAGGATGAGCGAAATAGAAAGCGATTTTCAAAACTGCTGCGATCTGCGCATGGTTGGCGAATTCTTTGCCGTTGTCACCTGTGATCGTGAAAACCTTGCCTGCCAAAGGTTCCAATAGGGAGAGCATGGCTTGGGAAACAAGGTTTGCAAGGCATTGATCAACTGGCTGCAACAAGGTGAAGCGCGACTTTCGTTCCACCAGGCTGACCAAGGCGCCGCGCCGTCCTTTACCAATTAGCGTGTCTGCTTCCCAGTCTCCCAGGCGTTCTCGTTGCTCGACAATAGCTGGACGCTCTTCGATACTGACCCGATTGGGCAGTTTTCCACGATAATCCGGCTTTCCGTACCGCTTGCGACGTTTTTTCTGGCAGCGCAGATGAGAAGAAAGGTCTCCACCAGCGCGTTTATCTGCCAGGACATGCTGGTAAATCCATTCGTGGCTGACCTGTACGTTGTGGTTCTTCTGCAACCATCCTGAGATCTGTTCCGGACTCCAATCTTGTCGCAACTTCTCTTCCACAACTGCCCAACTCTCTGCCCCAATCCGAGGCTTCCCCTGCGCACGGCGTTGCATGGCTTTCTCGTGCGCCTGCTTCGGACGATACCCGCGCTCGCCTTCGTTTCGCTTCAGTTCCCGCCCAATGGTCGCTCGATGGACGCCAACTTCTGCGGCGATCTTACTTGGGCTAAACCCATCGCTCACAAGTTAAGGTTGATTTGGTTCTGTCAAGGCAGGAATCAATATCAACGGCGATGGATGTGCGCCTTTGCGTTTGCGCTTGACGATACCGAATAGTTTGGTGTTGGCAGCCAGATAGGCAACCACATCTTTGGCCTCGCCGCGTGCATGAGACTGCGTAAAGAAATACAAACTGCGATAGACCATCTCGATGGAAATCGCGGCGAACGGTTGGTTGAGCGCTTCCGCGACCGCATCGATGAGGTCGACCAAAACCACGTAGAGCAACCAGGTTGCCCAGACTTGCATCTCGACGGCATTCTGCGCTCCACACCAGAAATAGGCCAGACCCAACAAGCGTTTGACAATGGCGTAGGCATCTTCGATCCGCCAGCGTTGCCAGTACAAGGCCACCAGATAGGCGGTGGGCAAACGCTCGGGATCCAATTCGTTGCTCAAGTAGCGATACCATTTTCCGGCATAGAGGACTTCGACGAGACGCACTAACTGCCGATCCTCATCCGTTCCAATCCAGACCAGAGAATCGCGCACGCGTGGAGTATTCAGGATGGCGCATTCGAAAACGTAGGCGAGGTTGCTCTTGGCTCGGGTGATGAACTTGACCTGCGCCAAAGTCAGTTGGGCGAACATGGCGAAGTTGATGTAGCCCATGTCGAGAATCAGCAGGGAATTGGCCTTCAAAGCCGCCAAAATCTGCGGCCAGAAGCGTTGATCGTGGGCTTGGGGGTCGGATTCGTACCAAATTTGAGACGGCAGGCGGCTGGCCAGGTTCAACAAGCCTGTGATTTTGCCCGCCAGCGGGTTCTGTGACAGGCCTTTGAGCAATCCGATTTTGCGAATGAGCGCATCCAACGTCGAGCCATCCACCGCCTGCACTTCGCTGTAACGCTCCAACGCCCAGGCGATTTCCGGCGGCACGGGTCGCTTGCGCTCCGACCAGCGTTGCTGCATCCGCGGCAAGACGGACAACAGGATATTCAGAAACAACTCGGCAGGCAGACTCATCAGGCGTTGCGAGAAAGCCTGCTGGCTGACTTTCCGGGGCGAGACCCACAATACGCTTTCGGTTTGCACCAGCCGCACCATCTCGCTGACGCCGCCAATCTGTCGCCAGATCATGTCCAGCACAAAGGCGACCATCACAACCAGACTCAACGTCCGTTCCGGCAAGCCCAACCTGCGGAAGTAGGCCACTTGTGCTAAGGTTGCAGGATGAACGATTTCGGTGAGGCGCTTCTGGATATTTTCATCTGTAGGCGCAGGGATGGGATGTTTGGTGCGGTCGCGTTGGATGGCGCGCGTATGCCGTACGCTGCTGGCTTTTCGGGGTTGTTTTTCTTCGCTCATGGGGCGAAGTGTACCCGAAAGGTCGGAAAAATCCATCTTGACAGGTTGTTAATGTGCTTAACTTGTGAGTGATGGGCTAAACCCTATTCTCTTCCACGCCGAAATCTGGTATCTTTGTTCCTGGGTAAGCTGAGTGTAGGTTCTCATAAGCGCTCCTTCGACTTGGCGGTCGTGGAGGCTATGTTACCTCAGCTTACCTCTCCTCAACCGCTGTTGTTGCACTTATGAGTTGAATCCGCTTACCCAAAAATCTTATCCATCTCTACTTTTACATAATGGCAAGCGTGCCAATCGAGATGCACGTAGATCGAGCCGGTCGGTTTGAGCAGGCGCTTCATCTCGAACAGGCGCGCATTAAGCCACACCAGGTAGCCGGGCATGCCGCCTTCCCAGATATCCGAGAAGGAGCGCATTTCATTCTTATCGCCAAAAATGACGTTGTAGTTCCTGCCGGAGAAGAACGGCGGGTCAATGTAGATCAAGTCAATGCTCTCGGAGGGCAGTTGGCGCATCACGTGCAGGTTGTCACCGAAGAACAGGCGGTTCGCTCCGCTTGGGAACAACTCGGCCAGTTTCTTGTCCTTCCGGCTCTCTTCCAGGAATCTTTCGTTATGCCCGAACTCGGCACGCTGCACTTCCTGGAACGGCAGGCGTATCGTTGGGTAGGCGTGCTGGAACCTGGTGACCTTGGTCTCCCGCCGCCGCGTTTCGATCTCCCAGCCCAGCGGGGCCTCGTCCACCGGCACCGCGCCGAAGCGCGTCGGCAGTTGGAAATGTTCTTTTTGTTCGGGAATGCTGGCTTCGTCGGGCGCGGGCGGCTCGATGAAGGCGATTTCGAGATTTTCGATTTCCTTCCCCCTCCCCTTTTCCGGAAGAAGGATCGGGGCCGAGGGCGGCACCTTTTTCGCCGCTTTCATCTGCGGCGCTGCGAGGCCGGTCAGCGAGGCCTGGCTTCTGGAAACAACTGTCTTTTTACGCGGCATAAGTCGCTCCCCGTGCATTGGAATGGCTGTTCCGATTGTACAGCAAATCGGGCTTTTCGTGCGCCAAAAATGCAGCCGATTTTCCATCCCAATATTCTGAAATTAAGCGGCTTAATCACGAAATTAAGCCGCTCGACCAACCGTGTCATCAACCAGGCATTACAACATTCAGGAAGCCGAACCTACCTCACCCCCGCCCCTGCTGCCAGTGCGAACAGCGCCGCGGGCAGGAATTGCAGCGCCACCGTGGCAACCGCCGTGACGAGCGTGGTGAAGGTCAGCCAGGGCTCGGATTCGGGCTGCGGCTCGCCCTCGCGCATGTACATGACCACCACCACCCGCAGGTAGTAGTAGGCCGAGATGAGCGAGGTCAG
>VGNO01000010.1 GCA_016865985.1 Chloroflexota bacterium
AGCGAAACCTGTCCCATAGCTGCTGCCGGACACCCAGACACTCACGCCCCATCAGCGTCCCTGCGGCGGTATCTCCCCAAGCATACGCCGATGCCACGTCCCAAGCAAGGACATTCTAATAACGCAAACCGTTCGGCGGCTCCAAACATAGTCAAAGGAGAAAAATATGGCACAAGCTGGTATTCATGGTTTGATTGGCGTGGCAGTCCGTAAATGGGTTCCGAAAGCCGAATGGTTGGTGTTGGGCATCGTTCTCGGCAATCTTTTCCCAGATACCGACAACCTGGCAGTGGCAATTGCGACCGTCGCCAGATTACCCACCGAGGGACTGCACCGAACTTTTACGCATGCTCTCTTCACCATCGTTGCCATCCTGGTAATCTTCTTCATCATCGCCACCCTCACCAAAAAACCGTACTGGAACACCCTGGGTATCGGTCTGGGGATTGGTGTGCTGATGCACATCTTGCTCGATCTGCTCATCTGGTTCAATGGTGTTGCCATTCTCTGGCCAATCCCATCTTGGAACAACTTATGGGCCGGTTATACTCCGCCGGAGTGGTTCGACAAGTTCATGCTGTCGGCGGAATATTTGTCCCTGGCTCTGTACTTTGCTCTGTTGTATTCCTTTGCGCGCAAATACAAAACCGACCAAGACTACCAGAAAACACTGCTGGTCTGGACCATCATTCAGGTTGTCCTTTTCATCATCTTCACTGCTCTGGTCTACACCATGAGCAAGGGCTTTACAACCATCAACGGGGCCGTTTATCTGCTCTCGCTGTTTCTCGCCATCGGCGTAACCATCCGAGCGAGAAAGACTGTTGTGGCCCGATAAGACCATGCACCATTCGGCTGGGTTTGGAAACGGCTTTAAGCCGCCTGCCAATTAACATCAGCGACGAAGCATCCTGTTTCTCACCGCAGACTCTCTCTCGCACATTTGAACAGCAAAGAGCGCCAGGAAAACCTTTAAATCTTTTCGTTCTCCGCGCTTTTATCGGTAAAAAATAACGGCATGTACGGTAGAGAAGCCGTAGGCCGAAAAGTATCGCCTTGCGGGGTCAAGGCTGGATATTGACCGGGCCGCCCAGAAATTCCATGATCCTTTCCGTCACCCAATCGCCCTCCAGGCCGATATCCCCGTTGATGGTGCCGTGGTCCTTGTCGGGGGCGGGCACCAGCCACGCCTCCACCCCGGCGGCGGTCAGGGCATCGGTCATCTCCTGCCCGGTGAAGCGACTGGCTTCCCGCTCCCCGGCATGGAAGAGCAGGAACGGGGGAATATCCTTCCCGGCTGCAACATGATAGAGGGGCGAAGCATCCTGCCAGGTCTGCGGATCATCGCCGAACGCCTCGCGGCACAGCCATTGCAGCGCCTCTGACTGGTCCTGCATGACATACGGGATGTCGTAACCGGCGCCGTCCAGCAGGATGACGCCGTCCAGGATATCCAGCCCCAGTCCATGTGCGGCGAGGTAACCCTCATCCGTGGCAACCAGCGCCGCCAGGTGCGCGCCGGCCGAGTGGCCCATCAGGAACATCCGTCCGGGGTCGCCGCCATAAGCGGGGATGTTGGCGTGGATCCAGGCCAGCGAGGCGGCCACATCCTGTGCATGGACCGGGTGCATCACCGCCGGCGTCAGGCGGTAGTTGACGCTGACGAAGACATATCCCTGCGAGACGAAGTATTGCGACTTGGCGGCCGCCACATCGGCGTTGGCCTTGTCGCCTGTGCGCCAGCCGCCGCCATGCACCATCACCATCACCGGGCACTGGAGGCACCCTTGCGGGGAGTAAACATCCAGGCTCAGGAGCGTCAGTTGGACGCCCTCGATTTCGGCATAGGGGATATCGGTATCGGTCAGCATGACAGGCGGGTTTGAGAGTGTCAACGTGGCCGGGATTTCTGTGGGTGCGTTTGAAGGCGCGGGTGATGTGGCGGCGGCCGTCGGCGTCTCAGCCGGGAAACGCGCCCGCAGGCGCTGGCAGGCCGAAAGTCCGCTGGCGGCCGCCAGGAGCAGCGGCAGGATGAAAAGCAAGTTCCTCTTCATGTCCGGTCCAATCCGAGGGCCTTTTCGAGTTTCGGCAGGTCATAGCCCACGATGACATTGCCGCGTATATCGAATGTAGGGGTTGTTTCATTGCCGCCCGCCCAGCCGCGCACCCGCGCGGCGGCCTCCCGGTCCTTGCCGATGTCGATCTCTGTGACCGCGATGCCCTTCTCTGCGAAGAATACCCGCGCCCGGCGGCAGGCCGGGCACCAGGAGGTGCAGTACATCGCCACCTCCGCCTGCGCTTCGGGGACCGGGACGGCCGCGGCCGGCTTGCGGCCCGCCCAGGCTTGCGCCGCCCCGGGGTCCACCTGCTCCAGGACGCGGAACAGTTCCTCGTTGCTGGGTTGCTGGTCGATATCGTGCACGTCCACATAGCGGACGATGCCGTCCGTGTCCAGCACGAAGATGGCGCGTTCGGAATATCCCTCCGGGCGCAGGACGCCGTATTTCCTTGTCACTTCACCGTGCGGGTAGAAATCGCTCAGGAGCGGGTAGGTGATGCCGCCCAGGCTTTCGGCCCAGGCCTTCAGGCAAGGCTCGCTGTCCACACTGAGACCCAGCACCTGGGTCTGCATCCCTTCGAACCGCTCCAGGTCGGATTGGTAGGAAGGGATCTGGCTCGTTCAGACGGGCGTCCAGGCCAGCGGGAAGAAGACCAGGACCACATTCCGGCCCTGGTAACTGCTGAGGCGGACTTTCCCCCCGGTGTGGCTTTTAAGGACAAAATCGGGGGCGGGTTTACCAATTCGAGGGGTCATTTTTCTCCTGGTTGGTGGTGTGTCTGCCGGCGGGGAGGAGCCGTCCTTAGCGTGAAATGAAGATGAACTCGCCGGTCGGGACATCCAGCGTGTAGATCTTTGTTTCGAGCGAGAAGGTCAGTTGCCCGTCCCGCCAGCCGATCAGGTTTGGGACGGAATAGAAATCGCCGCTGACCTTCGTGAGGGCGCTCGTGGTCCCGGCCAAGACCACGCCGGTAGCCGGGTCCAGGGTGCGCGCCAGCGCCTGGTTCGGCCCGGCCTGGAACTCGACCAGGAGCAGGTTGCCGCCCGCCTCCGCCCAGGTCCAGGCCGGTTCGTCCTCGTCCACCAGGCCGGAGGTTTCATCCGGCGGGTCGAGCGGTCCGGAAACGCCGAGGTCCAGTTGCCAGAGGAGCGCCCCGGAAACGGGGTCGAGGCCCCACAGTTCGAATCGCTCCGTGCCGCGCGTCCGCCGGGCGCGGACGATGAGGGTCTCATCCATCACCGCCAGCGGGACGAACTCATAGTCGCTGTCCGAGAGCAGGGTTTGCAACCCACCGGAGGCGGTGTCGACGGCCAGCAGTTCATTGGTATTGGCAAAGTAAATGCGGGACCCGGCCATCAGCCCGTTAAAGCCGTAGGGCGAAAAACTGTACCAGTCCTCGTCGAGCGTCTGCCAGACAACGTCGCCGGTGGAGAGGTCGAGGCGTTGGACACAGCCGGGGGAGGAATCGAAGAAAATGAAAATGGCGTTTTCGGCCTCGTCGAAGAACAGGCCGGTATCGGGGTCTGCGGTGGCGGAGGAATACTCGCTGTACGGGCAGGCCGGGGTGATGATGCGTTCCACGCCGCCGTCGGCGGGGTCGAGGAAGAGCATGCTGTAGGTATAAGGTTCGCCGGCATAGTCGAAGATGACCACAAGACCGTCGGCCATCCGCAGGTTGCGGTCGTAACCGGAGAGGCGCAGCGACCAGGCCAGGGTCCCGGTAAGCGTATCGTAGGCCTGCACCGACTGGTCGAGGTTCGAGGTCAGCACGCGCCCGCCTGCGACCAGCAGGTTGTCACCGCCATAACTCAGGCGGTCGGGCATGGAGGACTGCCAGGCCAGGCTGCCATCCTCCAGGCGGTAGGCCAGCAGGGCGCTGCCATTGGCGGCGTAGAGCAGGCCGTCTCCCGCCGCCAGGCCGTCGCCGTAACCGTCGCCCGGCATGGGTTCGCTGCGCCACAGCATGCGTCCCTCGCTCCCGTCCAGCAGGCCGAGCAGGCGGGTCTCTGCGTTGGGGTCGTAGAAGACCGCCGCCACGTCCATTGCCGCGCCCGTTTGCGCCGGGAGCAGGAGCGCCGGCCCGTTGGGGATCAGGAGCGGTACGAAGGGTCCGCCGGGTTGCGAGAGGACGAAGGCCAGGATGCCGCCGACGAAGAGCAGGATGACGCCGGTGATGGCGCATCCGAGCCAGGCGCCGCTGGCGGCCGGGATGGTCGCAACGGCCACGGCCGGGATGACGGCGTCGGGCTGGACGACCCGGTCATCGCCGGGTTGAAAGGGCTGCCCGGCCTCGATCTGCTCAATGGCGTACTTGGCGCGCGCCAGGCTGACATCCCAGGTCTCGCGGTAGCGTTTGATGGCGGCGATCTTGTCACCGGAGGCCAGCAGTTCCCGCACCTCGGACAGGACCGCCTCCAGGTCGGCCTGGGTTCGCGCCGCGGCTGCGGCCGGGACCCCCGGTTCGACCAGCCGCCCGGCTTGCAGGGCTTCCACAGCGTCTTTGGCTTCTTTCAGGCCGGTTTCGAACATTTCGCGGTACATCCGCACCGCCTCCAGCATGTTTCCGCTTTCGGCCAGCCGGCGGATCTCATCCAACGACTGGCCCGGCGCTGCGACCGGCGTCGGCAGGACGCCCGGCACGAGCGAGACGTTGTGGCAGAACTTGCAGCGGACGATGGCGCTGCGGCCGTCGAAATCCAGCGGCGCGCCGCAGGCCGGGCAGTTGAGGGTCTTGGGAAGGTTTTCGCTCATGGAGTCTCCATCGAAGGCGGGGTTTCCAGGGCTATTATCGCCGTTTACACCTGTGGATGCAAGGTGATTCTGGTTCGAGCCTGCTTTATAATTCAACTATGAAGACATCCAATCCAGCGCCGCCGACCTTCCGGATCGGGGATGTGCCCGTCCACGGGGACGCCATCCTCTCGCCCATGGACGGCTTCTCGGACTGGCCCTACCGCTCCATCTGCCGCGAACTGGGTTCGGCCATGAGTTATACCGAATTCGTCAAGGCCCAGTTCATCGTGCGCGCCTTCAAGCATATGAAGCCGCGCCTGAAGTTCGATGAATTCGAACGCCCGGTGGCGCTCCAGATCTACGGCGACGACCCGGACGAACTGCTGCAGGCCGCCCTGCGCCTGCAGGAACTGCAGCCGGATATTGTAGATATCAACATGGGCTGCCCGGCGCGCACGGTGGCGAACAAGGGCGCCGGGGTGGGACTGATGCGCTCGCCGCTCAAGGTGGCGCGCATCTTCAAGCGCATCAGCGCCTCCCTCGATATACCGGTGACGGGCAAGATGCGCATCGGCTGGGAGGATTGCCGCAGTTACAAACTGATTGCCCGCATCGTGGAGGAGAACGGCGGGGCGGCCATCGCCGTCCACGGGCGGACGAAGGAGCAGGGCTACAGCGGCGAAGCGGACTGGGACACCATCGCCGAGGTGCGGGCGGCGGTCTCCATCCCGGTCATCGGCAATGGGGATGTGAAGACGCCTGCGGATATCGACCGGATGAAGGCCTACACCGGCTGCCCGGCGGTCATGATCGGGCGCGCCGCGGTCGGCAACCCGTGGATCTTCTCCCGCCTGGAACGGGAGGCGCTGCCGCCCGAGACGGTGCGCCGGATGGTCCACCGCCATATCGAGCGCCACCTGGCTTTTTACGGCGAGAGCAAGGGCTGGTCCACCTTCCGCCGGCACGCCATGCAGTACATGAAACTCCAACAGTTGCCGCGCCCGACGCGCATCCGCCTGATCCAGGCGCCGGACGCGGCGAGTTTCCTCTCGCTGCTGGACGAGGTGTGGGCCGGGTTGGGATGAACTTCGCCGCAAAGGCAGGAGCGCGCCTGGCAGGCTCAGGCCGCGCGGCGCTTCATAATAATCGCAGCCGCCAGGGTGGCGAGCAGGATCGCCAGGGCGGCCAGTTGGTGGTGGTTCATCCCCAGGACGAGGCGCGGCAGGTCCCGCAGGGAGTCGATCAGTAGACGCCCGATGGAGAAGGAGAGCAGGAAGATGACGGCCTGGCTCCCCGGGCGGATGTTCCCCTTCCGCCGCAGCCAGAGCCAGCCGAAGAGGGCGAAGTCGAGCACCATGTACATCACCTGGGTGGGGTAGCGGTCCGCCCAATCGCCGAACCGCCCCGGCAGGTTGACACCCCAGGGCCCGTCCGTCAGGATGCCGTAACAGCAGCCGTTCAACAGGCAGCCGATGCGGTACACGCCCAGGATGAGCGCCAGCGCCGGGGCGATGATATCCATTGTGACCGCGGCGGGCTGGCGCCGCAGCCGGGCGGCGACCCAGCCGGTGAAAAAAGCGCCCAGCGCCGCCCCGAAGGAGACCAGGCCGGTATCGAGGAATTCAGCGAGCGCCGGCAGTTCCCGCCGGGTGACCATTTGGAAAAGGACGCCGTTCAGGACCCCCAGCAGCAGGGCGACTGGGATGGCGGCTGCGATGAACGAATAGACATCACGGCGGGTGAAACCGAGCCGCTGCGCCTCCCGCACCCCTGCCAGGGCGCCCAGCAGGATGCCCAGCGCCAGGAAGAACGGCGAGGCGCGTACTTCGAAGGAACCGAGGGTGAAGAGGACGGGGTACATGCTTTACACTAACCCGAAAAGAATCGTTCTGGCTCTGCCCGGTACATATCCAGTATTGCTTGACGTGAGTCCATGCATCTATTTAGGCAGGGGTACAGTGAGTATTGCCAGTTGTTGATTCCACGTAAAATACCCCCACTTCATCATCTTCCGGATTCATGCCGGCGCGCAATGCCATTTCTTTCATATCTGCAGATTCTTTATCAGGATGCAATGAAACACTTATTGGTATTCCGCTCTGAACATCCACAACAACCCAGAATCCATTTTGACCATTCATATTCACCTCCTTATGGTGCGTTCGTGCCAGTTATACACGTCAGCGTACTCAAGAAAATTACATACTTCTCCCAATCCGCTCAATCTGAATGTTGGGCGATTAAGTTGCCTTGCAAATAGGGAACGACGTTCAGAGTTTGCCACAATGCTAAATCTGGAGTTAAGCCTTGGCATTGCTAAATGTACATCATTGAACCTCAATAGCCCTGAATAAATAGGCGTAGAATGTTCAACCTCGAAGAAGGCGCTGATTTCGTTCGAACCTCTCTTTAGCCAGATAACATCTATCTCGCCCATGATATCAGCAACGAGCTCAGAGCCAAACGGAAGCACATCTCGTAGACTAAAAGGTAAGGTCAGTTTCCAGTCCAACTTTGGGCGATCAATAGGAGGTATCCAGATATCAAATTCCTTCTTTGCCCCAATCGAGCCGAGTAAAGTCTGAACTTGAGTATGCGATAATGCAGGAATTAGTTTTCCGGATGCTTCGATCAGTTTTTTAATTTGCAGCCATCCGATATATCCTTCGACATTGAAACGCCCAACTCTTGCAATATATAACTCTGTAGCATCCTCACGCAACAGTACTTGGGCCTTGATCTGACCGTCATCAGCTGGCTGGATCGAATCAAATACTTCCTCGAAATCGGAATATGGGATTATTAGTGGCTCTTCCTGGTTGTCCCACAGAAAACAAATCACGGAAGGATAGCCCTGTAGTAAATCCAGATCAGATTTCCGTAATCCATACCATGTCCGTTGTCGGTCATGAGTTCTTGAATATCGGATGTAAATCCGAATATCCGTCCCTTTAATTTTAAACAAGGAGAGGCTGTCTCCAAACTTTTCATATTCTCCCGCCTTATGCCTCAACGTTTGCAGGAATGACGCCTTCGCGATATTTGCCATCTTTCTTCTTTCTTCAACTATAGAGAACGATGTGTATCTGAATAATTACAAGTATAGCACAAGGGTTACAATCCCCAACCGAAGGTATAATCCGGCCATGCCCAAAACATACACCCGTTACGTCTGCCAGCAGTGCGGGCGCGTCTCCGCCGGTTTCATGGGGAAATGCCCGCAGTGCGGCGAGTTCAATTCGATGGTCGAGGAAATCGTCAGCGAGACCCCGCCCGCCAGGGCCAGCGGACGCGGCCTGGGCGGGCGCGCCGCCCCGCAGCGCATCGGCGAGGTCAGCAGCCAGGCCGAGGAGCGGATTCCCGTACCGATTGGAGAATTCGCCCGCGTCCTGGGCGGGGGCATCGTCCCCGGCTCGATCGTCCTGGTCGGCGGCGACCCCGGCATCGGCAAGTCCACCCTGATGCTGCAAGTGGCGCTCGAGATGGCGGAGCGGCTGAAGGCGCTCTACGTCTCGGGCGAGGAGTCCGAGCGCCAGGTCAAGATGCGGGCGGCGCGAATTGCCGGGGCGGACGGCCGTCCGCCCCTACCGGACAATCTATTTCTCGTCACCGAGACGAACCTGGACGCCATCCTCGAACACGTCCGGGCGGTCAAACCGGACCTGTTGATCGTCGACTCGATCCAGACCGTTTATATCCCTGAAATGGACTCGGCCGCCGGCTCGGTCTCGCAGGTGCGCGAATCGGCCAACCGGTTGCGGGAACTGGCAAAATCCTCGGGACCGGCGGTGTTCGTCATCGGGCATGTTACCAAGGAGGGGACGATCGCCGGGCCGCGCGTCCTGGAGCACATCGTGGACACGGTGCTCTACCTCGAAGGCGACCGCTTCCAGGCCTACCGCCTGCTGCGCTCGGTCAAGAACCGCTTCGGCGCCACCGCCGAGGTGGGCGTGTTCGAGATGGTCGAGCGCGGCCTGGCGGAAGTGGCCAACCCGTCCGAAGCCTTCCTGGCCGAGCGGATGGTCAACGCCGCCGGGTCGGCGATTGCGGTCACGATGGAGGGGACGCGCCCGCTGCTGGTGGAGGTGCAGGGATTGACCAACCCGGCGCAGTTCGGCAACGCCCGCCGCACCCCCAACGGCGTGGACTACAACCGCCTGCTGATGGTCGCCGCCGTGCTGACCCGGCGTGTGCGCCTCAACCTGGCCGAGGCCGACATCTTCGTCAATGTGGTGGGAGGGCTGAAAATAGACGAACCCGCCGCCGACCTGGCGGTCGCGGCGGCCATCGCTTCATCCATGCGCGACCTGCCGGTGCGCGCCGATACGGTGATGATCGGCGAGATCGGCCTGGCGGGCGAACTGCGCATGCCGGGGCAGATGCCCGTCCGCTTGCGCGAGGCGGCCAAACTCGGATTCAAATCCGCCATCGTCCCCAAGCGACTGCGCAAGGGCGAACCCTGGTCGAAGGAGATCGAGGCGGTGGAGGCGCGTTCCGTCCAGCAGGCGCTGGAACTGGCGTTCGCCGTCCAGCGCGAAGCGCCGAAGGGGCGCAAGATCGCCGCAGCGGACTGATAAAAAAAGATGGCTCTTCCGTTTTTAACGGGAACCTCAGGAACACCTGCGGCGGATTACGCGGATTGACACGGATTTTTTCTCTTCAATCGGCGAGATTCCGTGAAATCCGTTGCAAAGAACTGAGCGCCGCTCGATCATACCGCCGGAAACGGGAGAGCCAAAAAGATTCACCGCGAAGATGCAAATGCTGCAAAGGTTTCATTTGATTCTTAACCAACCCTGGTAGAATCCCGCCCGATGAACGCGATCAACTTCAAACGCATCCAACTCGGCCTCGTCCACGTGGCTGTGGCCATGACGCTGGTCCCCATCAACAGCACCCTCAACCGGGTGATGATCCACGAACTGGCCCTGCCGGCCACGCTGGTGGCGATCCTGGCCTCCCTGCCGTACTTGTTTTCGCCCGTCCAGGTGGCGATTGGTTCCCTCTCGGACAAGTATTCCCTGTTCGGCCTGCGGCGCACGCCGTACATCCTGGCCGGCCTGCTGTTGTGCGTGACCGGCGTGATGATCAGCCCCTGGGCGGCTTTCCAACTGGCCGAGGGCGGCGCGGCCGGCATCCTGGCCGGGCTGCTGCCGTTCCTGGCCTGGGGCATGGGCTACAACCTGGCGAGCGTCTGCTACCTGGCGCTGGCCTCCGAGATTTCAGGCGAGCAGGGACGCGGCCGGACCGTGGCCGTGATGTGGTTCATGATGATCGTCGGCATCATCCTGACCGCCGTCAGCCTCAGCCACATGCTGGACCCGTACACGCCTGCCGCTCTGGCTTCTTCCTTCCAGTGGGTGGGGCTGGTCGCCCTCATCCTGGGCGTGCTGGCCTTGATCCGCCTGGAGCCGTGCGACAGCCTGCCGCTGCCCCCTTCGGAGAAGCCCACCTCGCGCCGCATGGCCGCGGCCATCCTGGGAAATCCCCAAGCCCGGCGCTTCTTTGTCTACCTGCTCCTGCTCCTGGCGGCCATCCTCGGACAGGACGTGCTGCTCGAACCCTTCGCCGCCGAGGCCTTCGGCTGGACCGTCACCCAGACCACGCGCCTGACCGCGCTGTGGGGCGGATTCGTACTGCTGGCCATCCTGGCCGCCGCCGCGCTGGAACGGCGTCTCCCCCGCCGGCTGGTGGCCCAGATCGGCAACCTGGGCGCTCTGGCCGGGTTCCTGTTCATCATCTTCGGCGGGATGCTCCGCCTGGAAGGGCTGTTCCACCTGGGCGTGGTCCTGCTCGGCGCGGGAACCGGCCTGTCGACCGTCGCCAACCTGGCGCTGATGTTCGACCTGACCCTGCCCGGCCAGACCGGGCTGTACATCGGGGCGTGGGGTTTCTCCAATGCCCTCTCGCGCCTGACCGGCGCGGCGCTGGGAGGGGCGCTGCGGGATGTGGTCGCCTCCGCCAGCGGGGACGCGCTGGCCGGTTACCTGGTCGTGTTCTCGGTCGAAGCCGCCCTGCTGCTGGCGGCGGCTCTCCTGCTCGGCAGCATCGACGTGGCTGCCTTCCACCGCCGCGCCGCACGCCCAACCCCCGCCGAGCGCGCCGGCCTGTCTGTGGACTGAGCGGGGTCAGTGGGACAACCCGGATCACACAAACTGGAGACCGCCAGGTTTGGCGGTCTCTGTTTCAATGCCTGGTCGCCTTCCCCTCGTCTCTGCGGGGATGGTCATGCCACGCGTTCGAACTTTTCGCCTGGCGCGCCGCAGACCGGGCACTTGTCCTCGAACGGGCCTTCATGGGTGAATCCGCACATCGGGCAGACATAGTAATCCGTCTCAGGCATGGGTTTGCCCAGCAGTTCGGCCGCCTTGCGGTAGAGCGCCTCGTGGATCTTCTCCACTTCCAGCGCCCAGCGGAAGGAGCGACTGGCGGCCTTTTCGCCGGAGGTTTCGGCCTCGGCCAGCATCGGTGGATACATCGAGACCACTTCGTAATTCTCGCCGGCGATGGCGGCCTGCAGGTTCTCGGCGGTGGATTTGATCTCGCCCGCCGCCTTGAAATGGTTCAGGGCATGGACAGTCTCGGCGTGGGCGGCCGCCCGGAACAACCTGGCGACCTGCTTGTGGCCTTCTTCGTCCGCCTTTTTGGCGAAGGCCAGGTACTTGCGGTTGGCCTGCGACTCTCCCGCGAACGCGGCTTTCAGGTTATCGATCGTTTTGGTCATGGCTGCCTCCTGCCCGCATTAAACCATAGTTCCCGCCCGGCTTCCATCTGCCATATTCCCCTTTTACAGGTGACAACCATCCTGCTTTTTTGCGATCCGTCCGCTCCCCAATGGAATGGATGGGAACGGGTGCAAGTCCTTCACCCGCAGGGCACGCGAAGAACGCGGAGAAATCCCCATGTCCTTCTTTGCGAACTCCGCGGTTTCAGCGGTGAAAATTCTGAAAAAGCCCACAGGTTTTACCACCCCCCGCCCGGGCGCAGGGACGGCAGGTTGTTTTTGCAGGTATAATCCTCACCGACAAGGAGCCCCAATGACCATCCTGGATATCCCGCTCATCGCGCGCCTGCGCCGCAACCACGGGCTGGAACACGCCACCCTCACCCTTCTGTCACAGCGCTTCCCGGGCCGCCCCATGGCCGGTCTCTCCACCCACAGCGGCTTCTATCTGTTTGGCGATATCTCCACCGCCGACCTCCAGGACGCCGTCATCCGCGCCCTGGTCCGTCTTACCAACGGCGAGCGCCGCCTGGCCGTCCATCCCCACTGCGGGACGAACTACGCCGTCTCCGGTTTCGTGGCCGGACTGCTGGCCTGGTTCGGCATGGCCGGGGCCGGGACCAGGCGTGACAAAGCCGAACGCCTGCCGCTCGTCATGGCGCTGGCGACGCTGGGATTCATCCTCAGCCGCCCGCTCGGGCCGAAGGTCCAGGAACGCATCACCGCCAGCGGCGACCCGCAGGGGTTGACGGTGACGGGAGTCTTCCCCGCCCGGTTTGGCAGCGTCGTCCTGCACCGGGTGGCGACGAAGGGTTGATCTCCGGGAGGGATATGCCAGACGCAGACGGACGCATCCTCTTCCTCTACGGCAACGACGAGTTCGCCATCCACCAGCGGCTGGACGAGATCCAGGCCCGGCTGGACGAGGACGGCCTGAACACCGCCCGGCTGGAGGCGCGCACGGCCAGCCCGGACGACCTGAACAACGCCCTCAATGCCGCCCCCTTCCTTGCGGAGCGGCGGCTGGTCTTTCTCGGCGGCCCCTCCGCCCGTTACACCACGCCGGAGGCGCGCAAGGAGTTCCTCGAATCCATCGCCCATCTCCCGCCCACGACCCACCTGGCGCTGCACGAAGCCATCGAACCGAAGGAGGAAGCCAGGCATTGGCTGGTAAAGGCGGCGGAGAAGTCCGGGTTCGAGACCGCCCGCTGCATGGCCCCCCGCCAGTGGGAGATGGCCGGCTGGATCGTCAACGAGACCAGGGCGCAGGGCGGCGCCATCGAGCAGGGCGCGGCCGCCCGCCTGGCCGGGATGGTGGGCGAACACAATCGCCAGGCGGCGCAGGAGATCTCCAAATTACTGACCTATGTCGATTACGCCCGCCCCATCACCCTGGCGGACGTGGAGGCGGTCAGCGTGGTCAGCGCCCAGGCCAGCGTCTTCGCCCTGGTGGACGCCCTGGCCGGCGGCGAGGGCCGCGCGGCGCAGTCCCTGCTGCACCGCCTGCTGGAGGACGAAGAGCCGTTCGCCCTGTGGGGCATGGTCATCCGCCAGTTCCGCCTGTTGATCCTGGCGCGCGAGGCGCTCGACGGGCGCGGCACGCTCCAGGAGGCGCAGCAGAAGATCCACGAGGCGGCCTACTCGGTCGAAAAGGCCTATAAGCAGGCCGCCCGCTTCAACATGCCCGCCCTGGAGGCCATCTACCGCCGCCTGCTGGCGATGGACGAGGCCGCCAAGACCGGCGAAATGCCGCTCGAAGTGGCGCTCGATCTGTTCGTGGTCGAGTTGGCGAAGGCGGGATAGGGATTGATGTTGGGAGGAAAAATCGCTATACTGTGAACAGGATTTATGTTTGGGATGCGCCTATTCTATAAGCCATTTGGCCGCTATGGTTTGATCCCGTATAGGCTGGCGTGGATAAATTATAGAACGAATAAAGAGGCAAAACTATGCCACAAGACATAAGACTTTGGGGAATAACGAGCAATGATGCCCTAAAAGAAATCTCCCGCTCTCGATTGAATTTAGAAGAGCGTATCGAAAATTGGCTTGAAAGTGATATTTCTATTCTTTCTAATGATTTACTTGTCATTGGACGACAAGTAAAAACAGATTTCGAAGGGAAAATCGACCTCCTGTGCTTGGATTATACAGGTGACCTTGTAATTGTCGAATTGAAGCGCGATAAGACTCCAAGAGAAATTACGGCTCAGGCGTTAGAATATGCTTCTTGGGTAAAAGACCTCTCTAATGAAAGTATTCGAGATATTGTGGCAGAGCACTCTGGAAGTAAAGTTTCTCTGGAAGATGCTTATAAGCAAAGATTTGGAGAAGAGGAATTGCCCGAAGTTCTAAATGCACAACATAAAATTCTCATCGTAGCATCGGAGATTGACGAAAGTTCTGAGAGAATCATCAATTATCTTTCAAGTACATATGGCGTTCCAATAAATGCCGCCACCTTTCGTTATTATGAAGATTCAGATGGCAGAGAATTCTTGGCTAGGACCTTTTTGATTGAGCCAAGTGAAGTCGAATCTAAAACCCAAATTAGTTCCAAGAGAAAACCTAATCTCACGCATGAAGATTTAGAAACCATAGCTATAGACAATGGCGTTGGTGATCTCTATATGCGTCTTGTAGAAAATTCAGAGGTATTATTTGATCAACGTAATCCTACTAGGAGCACATTAGCGTTTATCGGTATCATTGAAGGAAGCCGAAATGTTATTTTTAGCTTAATTCCAGGAGAAAGTAGCCAGCTAAAAGGTATACGCTTCGCGCTCTATATCGAACGCCTGATGAATTATCTTGGAGTTGAAAAACAGATAATTGAAGCTATACTGCCCAAGGATACCGAAGAAGCAATCCCATATAAAAATGCACCAATAACCAAATGCGGTTATTTTACAAACAATGAAGAAATCAATCGCTTTATAGAGGGACTATCCAAAGCAAAAAAGAAATAAGTGCCAGCAAACGACAGCGACTGGCACCATTTATCTAGGCCATTAACCGCTATTATCCTCTTTCGGCGTGGGTCTCCTGACCCCGCCCTGCCAATCGACGCGTAATGAAAATACTGGCAGCTGAATTCGAGCAAGGATCAATCACTCGATATATCTCGACAGAAACGGAGGATTGAGCGATGGCTCCAATGGAAAAATGTACTGGTTGTAGGGGAAGCGGTGCAATTACGTGCCCCATTTGCAGGGGCGCCGGAAAAATACAAAAGAAAGGCGATTTTTGGGGTGATCGAATAGAGTGCCAGAGTTGCCATGGAACAGGCAAGTTGCTTTGCAATCTATGTGGAGGGGTGGGAAAAGTTCGTACAGATAAGCCGAAGACAGGTTGGTGACCCAAACTCCTTGGGTCTCCCGTCCCCGCCGCTGCCGAACCAGCCATCTACCACTTTGGTCTCTAGGAGAAAACCAAATGTCTGTTGAAGAGAACAAAACCATCGTCCGGCGCTATTTCGAAGATGCCCCTTACAACCCGGCCGCCTGCGATGAAATATTCGCAGAGAAAATCCTCTGGCATGCCCTTCACCACACAGTAAATCCCGACTTCGACTCGACCCCCCAACTCGAAAAGGCTGCCTATGAGCGGCATAAACAGATTTTTGGCGATTGGATCGAAGGTATCGACATGATGATCGCCGAAGGCGACCTGGTCATGGTGCATTGCGCGGGACAGGGCAAACAGCAGGGCGAGTATTTCGGAATTCCGGCTACGAACAGGCCGGTGACGCTATCTATCGTCTACATTTTCCGCATCGCAGACGGCAGGATCGCGGAGGTCTGGAACCTGGGCGACCGGGCAGGGGAGTGGCAGCAACTCGGCGTTTTACCCGGGACGAAAGAGATCCTTGCAGGGGCGAGAGAACGGATCCTTTTTGAGTCGGGGAAATAGACACGCTTGGGCGCGGGTCTCCCGGCCCCCGCCCGCGGTTGCGTCCCCCCCATTCAGGGGCGCGACCACTTCCACTCGCCGGTGTGGTTCAGCGACCAGTAGGCTTCTGAAAGGATGAGGAAGTGTTTCCGCTCTTCCTCGGCGAGCGTGGTGAACATCCCCCGTCCCTGCGGGTCCTGGCATTGTTCGGCCAGGGAGGCATAGGCCGCCTGCGCCTGTTTCTCGAGTTCCTTGGCCTCCGAGACGATCTGGATGGAACTCTTGCGCTCGGGGTCGATGGCCGCCTTGACCTCGAAGACCGGCGGGAGTGGGAAATCCCTGCCTTCGTAGGCGATGAAATTGCCGCTCTCCTGCAGGGATTGCTCCAGGGCGGCCAGTTTTTCGAGGTGGTATTTCTCGAACTCGCTCAACTGCTCGAACAATTCCCTGGCCAGGGGGTTGCTCAAGTTCCTGGCTGCGGCGGCGTAACGCTCCGAGGCAATCCGTTCATTTTCCTTTGCCGCGTGGATCGCGTCCAAAAGGGTCGGGGCGGGCATGGGTTCCTCCTGGCGATTCCTGGGTACCGGTAGGATATTTTCGATGGGCGGATCGTTCTGCTGGTTTTCCGGTTGATTCTAGCACATCCGGCGCAACAGGTGGCATTCGGGAGCGGCTAATTTCGTGGGATTATTCAGGATTTTTACCGCTGAGCGCGCAAAGAGCGCAAAAAACCCTTTGTTGTTTTCTCCGCGAACTCCGCGCTCTCCGCGGTTAAGAAAAGCCCATCTTTTTAGCCACTCCCGGCATTCCATATTACAACGGCGGATAGGGGAAGGCGCGCCGGTCGGCGGGCGGGTGTGGGAAGTGCGGGTTGTCGAGCAGCGCTGCGGCGCGGGCGGCGAGGGCGGCGAGTTCGTCCGGGTTGAGATACGGCTCGAGCGCCGGGCGCAGGCTGCCGGTCCAGCGCGGGGCGTGGAAGGCGGCCTGCAGGCGGGACAGGAGGTCGCCCGCCAGGCGTTCCCCGGCGAAGTCCCAGATCACCGTCCGCAGTTTGTCCTCGGCGTGGAAGCACAGGCCGTGGTCGATGGCGAAGAGGCGGCGGGTGCGCTTCTGGAACAGGACGTGGCTGCCCTTGCGGTCGGCGTTGTTGACCAGCAGGTCGAAGGCGGCCACCGGTCGCAGGCGCTGGCGCTCGGCGGGTGCGAAGGAGAAGTAGTGGCGGTTGGGGTTGTACTCGATGAACTGCTGGAGCGAACCGGGGCCGAAGGGTCCGTCCGGGCGGAGGAGGGTGAGGGGGACGAAATGGAAGCCAAGCGCTTCGCTGACCAGCCAGGCCGCCACTTCGCGCCCGGCCAGCGAGGCCTCTGGGAAGTCCCACAGCGGCTGCTCGCCGCGCATCGGCTTGTAGACCGCCTGGAAGGTGCGACCTGCGTGGTGGAGGTCGACCAGGAAGGTGTAGTTGGATCCCAGTAAAAACTGCCCGTGCAGTTCGATCTTTCCGCCCTGCAGGGCAGCCTGCAATCCCTCGTCCGACGAAGACCGGTTCCTTTCCACTGGCGACTGATCACTGATACGGATTACTGGCTACTTTTTCTTGTTTCCGTTCTTCTTCGGGCAGAAGTGGCCCTCCGGTTCCATCGGCTGGCCGCACTGCGGGCAGTTGGGGCGCCCGCGCTGGAGCGCCTCCGCCCCCCAGCGTGCAAGGACGCTGACCTGCGAACGGGTGCACCAGAAACGCACCAGCGAGGCCGCCTGCGGGTCATCGCCTTCCATCACCACTTCGCGCGCCTGGAGCACCACCATATCCCGCCCCGGGTCATAGCCCAGGCCGATATCGCCGGCGCGGAAGAGCGGGTCGACCGGCGGGGAGATGTGCATCTTGTCTTCCATGTAGTCCGACCCGGCGGGGGGGAGTTCCGGCTGGCGGCGGGCGATCTCCTCCAGCAGTTGCCCGATGCCGATCACCAGCGATTGCAACTGGATCTTCTCGATGATGACGGTCACCGGCTGCGGGCGGTCGTCCTTCCAGCCTTGCAGGTAGAAAACGCGCTGCCCGGGCTGGCCGAGGGCGTCGGCGGTGAGGTGGGATACGGGGTCGAGATCGAGTTCGTAGCGTGACATGGGGGGTAGTATACCAGACGATGAAAGCGGGATCGCCGGGCGGTCTACAGTATAATTTACGCATCTTCGCCAAAGGAGATCGTCCATGTACGACCGCCAAAAACTCGACCAACTCCGCCAGTCGCTGGATCAATGGGAAGCGACCAGCCTGAAGAAGACTCTCTCCGCCCTGCCCGAACGGCAGGAGGCGTTCATCACCACTTCGTCGGAACCCGTCAACCGCCTCTATACACCCCTCGACCTGCCGGATTTCGATTACGGGGAGGCGCTCGGGCTGCCGGGCGAGTATCCCTACACCCGCGGCGTCCACCCGACCATGCACCGCGGCCGCTTGTGGACGATGCGCATGTTCGCCGGTTTCGGGACGGCGGAGGAGACGAACGGCCGTTTCAAGTACCTGCTCGACCAGGGACAGACCGGCTTGTCGGTGGCCTTCGACCTTGCCACGCTGATGGGGTACGACAGCGACGCCCCCGAGGCGCTGGGCGAGTTCGGCAAGTGCGGCGTGGCTGTCTCGTCGCTCAAGGATATGGAGATCCTGCTGGAAGGCATCCCCCTCGACAAGGTCTCCACCAGCATGACCATCAACTCTCCGGCGGCGGTCACCTGGGCCATGTACATCGCCGCCGCCGAAAAGCAGGGCGTTCGCCCGGACCAGTTGCGCGGCACCATCCAGAACGACATCCTGAAGGAATACATCGCCCAGAAGGAATACATCTTTCCTCCCGAACCCTCGATGCGGCTGGTGGTGGACACGATCGAGTTCGGTTCGACCACCGTCCCGCAGTGGAACACGATCTCGATCAGCGGATACCACATCCGGGAAGCGGGGGCGACCGCCGCCCAGGAACTGGCCTTCACCCTCTCGGATGGGATGGAATACGTCCGCTGGGCGGTCAGGCGCGGCTTGAAGATCGATGAATTTGCCCCGCGCCTGTCATTCTTCTTCAACGCCCACAATGATTTCTTCGAGGAGATTGCCAAGTACCGCGCCGCCCGCCGCATTTGGGCGCGCGAGATGCGGGAGACTTTCAAGGCTCAGGAGCCGCGTTCCTGGCTGATGCGATTCCACACCCAGACGGCGGGCTGTTCGCTCACGGCCCAGCAACCGGAGATCAACGTGGTGCGGGTCGCCATCCAGGCCCTGGCGGCGGCGCTGGGCGGGACCCAGAGCCTGCATACCAACTCGCGCGACGAGGCGCTGGCGCTCCCCTCCGAACAGGCGGCCACCATCGCCCTGCGCACCCAGCAGATCATCGCCGAGGAGTCGGGCGCGGCCAACACCATCGACCCGCTGGGCGGTTCCTTCTTCGTCGAAGCCCAGACCAATCGCATCGAAGCCGAGGCCTACGGTTACTTCCGCCGCATCGAAGACCTGGGAGGGGCGCTGCCTGCCATCGAAAAGGGTTTCTTCCAGAGCGAGATCTCCAACGCCGCCTACCGCTACCAGCGCGAGATCGACCAGGGCCTGCGGCGGATCGTCGGGGTCAACGCCTATGCCGAAGACCAGCCGTTCACCATCCCCCTGCTCGAAATGGACCCGCAGGGCTACAAACGCCAGGTCTCCCGCCTGGAGGAATTGCGCGCCGGGCGCGACAACGGGCGCTGCGGCCAGGCATTGGACCGGCTGCGCATCGCCTGCCAGGGGACGGAGAATACGATGCCGTTCATCCTGGATGCCGTGCGGGCTTACGCCACGCTGGGGGAGATTATCGCTGTGATGAAAGGGGTGTTTGGGAGATACGAGGAGCCGACGTGGATTTGAGTAGTATTAAGTGTCAGGTGTCAGGTGTCAAGTGTCAAGTGTCAGGTGTCAGGTGTCAGGTGTCAAGTGTCAGGCGCGAGGAGATCTGAGTTTCATTAGTTGGGAGGGTGTATGGTTATGATCACGCGTTTCGAGGATGTGCATGCCTGGCAGGAGGCGCGCAAGTTGGTCAAAATGATCTATCAACTCACGGCTTCCGGTACACTGGCGAGAGATTTTGGCCTGCGCGACCAGTTGCAGCGTGCCGCTGTGTCCGCCATGGCCAATATTGCCGAAGGGTTCGATTGCGACTCGCACGCCGAATTTGCCCGTTTCCTGGGTTATGCCCGGCGGTCGGCTGTTGAAGTGCAATCGCTTCTCTATACGGCGCTAGATACAAGTTGTATCAACGAGGCCCAGTTTCGTGAGCATTACGATCAAGCGCAGAAGACCAAAGCGTTGATTGGCGGTTTCAAACATACCCTAAAAAAGCGTACATGACACTCGGCACATGACACGTGGCGCTTGACGCTTGATACTTACCACATAACACTTACAACGCCAACCGCCTCGCCATCTCGTAGTATTCCATATTCGCCTGGCGGGCCTGGGCTGTGACCTCGGCCAGGGGGATCAACTCCACGTCCCGCCCCTGCAAGCCGACCATCATGTCCGTCTCCCCGGCCAGGAGCGCCTCCACGGCCCGCGTCCCAAGCCGGGCGGCCAGCATGCGCTCGAAGGCGGTCGGCGAGCCGCCGCGCTGGATGTGCCCGAGGATGGTGACGCGCGTCATGAAGCCGACATCCATGTCGTCCAGGGCCTTGGCCAGGTCGGCGATCTTGATGCTGGCGCCTTCGGCGACGATGATGATGGCATGTTTCTTGCCGCGCATGTAAGCCTCGTTCACCGCTTTCGCCACTTCCTCCACGCTGACCGGCACTTCGGGGATCAGCACCATCTCGGCCCCGCAGACGATGCCGGCCATGACCGCCAGGTAACCGCAGCCGCGTCCCATCGTTTCCACCAGGAAGGCGCGGCTGTGGGAGGAGGCGGTGTCACGCAGTTTGTCCACCGCATCCATGATGGTGTTCATGGCTGTGTCCACGCCGATCGCCATATTGGTGCCCCAGATGTCGTTATCGATGCTGGCGGGGATGCCGAGCGCCTTCACCCCCTGTCCGGCCAGGGCATGCGCCCCTTTGAGCGAACCTTCGCCGCCGATGACGATCAGCCCGTCCATGCCGGCGCTGTTCATGTTGCGGATGGCTTCCCGTTGGCAGCCTTTCTCGAGGAAGCGCTGGCTGCGCCGGGTCTGGAGGATCGTCCCGCCGCGTTGCAGGATGCCCCCCACGTCGCGGTTGCCGAGCGGTTGGAACTGGCCGTTGATCAGGCCTTCGAACCCGTCCAGGATGCCAATGACATCGGCATTGCTGGCATGGGCGGTGCGCACCACGGCCCGGATGCAGGGGTTCATCCCCGGCGAGTCGCCGCCGGAAGTCATCACACCCAAGGTAAATCGCTTGTCATTCATATGGTTTCACCGTGCAGGTATGGGTAAAGTTCGGGTGGTATTTTACCCTTAAAGGCAGTAAAATACAGGGAATTTCCAGACCAGGGAGCGTTTAAAACGATGGGCTTCCTTTCCAGCCGCAGGGAGCGTGGGGCTCGCGGAGAAAGAACAAAGGGTTTCCCTGCGCTCGCCCGCCCCCGAATTGCGGGGGTCGCGCACGCTGCGGTGAAAACCCCGAGAAAGCCCACACATCAGGCGCTCCCCCAAACCAGGGGTGGATAGATATCACGCTTTTCGGAGGAAGCAGATGGCAGACAAAAAACGTGGCGTCATTGGAATCCTGACCGGCGGAGGCGATGTCCCCGGCCTCAACCCGGCCATCCGGGCGGTGACCATCCGCGCCCTGCGGGAGGGGTTCCAGGTGATCGGCATCCGGCGCGGCTGGGGCGGTATGATCGACATCGTGCGCGACCCCCAGGCGGATAACAGCGCCAACTACCAGGCGCTGACCGAGGAGGTGGTCAACCGCGCCGGGCGGACGGGGGGCACATTCCTGCACACATCGCGTACCAACCCTACGAAAGTGAAAAAGGAAAATGTCCCGCCGCACTTGCAGGAAAAATACAAGAAGGATGTCAACGACCTGACCCCTGAAGTCCTGAAGAACCTGGATTTCCTGGGCATCGATTACATCATCCCCATCGGCGGCGACGATACGCTCAGTTTCGGGGTGCGCTTGTACCAGGAAGGCGCCAAGGTCATCGCCATCCCGAAGACGATGGATAACGATGTGCCAGGCACCGATTACTGCATCGGTTTCAGCACCTGCGTCACCCGAACGATCGAACTGGCCAACAGCCTGCGGACGGTGGCCGGATCGCATGAACGGATCATGGCGCTGGAAGTGTTCGGGCGTTACGCCGGTTTCACCGCCATGCTCCCGACTATGGCCGGGGCTGCCAACCGCTGCGTCATCCCGGAACATAAGTTCAACATCGACCGCCTGACCGAACTGCTGGTCTACGACCGCAACCGCAACCCCAGTCAATATGCGGTGGTGATGGTCTCGGAGGGCGCCATGTTCGAAGGCGGCGAGATGGTCTTCCAGGACAAGACCACCGACGCCTTCGGCCACGCCAAACTGGGCGGCATCGGCGACCTGGTCTCTGCCAGGATCCAGGAACTGACCGCCAAATACAACAACGGCAAGCCGATCAATATCATCCACCAGAAACTGGGCTACATGGTGCGCTGCGGCGACCCGGACGCGATCGACGCCATCGTCCCGATGGCCTATGGCAACCTGGCGCTGGACCTGATCATCGACCGCATCCATGGCCGGCTGGTGGTGCTCAAGAATGGCCGCTACGACAACATCCCGCTGGATGTGGTCACCAGCAGCAAGAAATTTGTCAATGTCAAACGTTTCTACAATACCGACCGCCTGCGTCCCCAGTACGAGGATTTCGAAATGACCCCGCTCTTCATCATGACCAGCGAGTAGCGCCTCCGGCCCGGGCAGGGCGTAAAAGATCTCCCGCAGGCTTAATCCTTCGCTTCGCTCAGGACAGGCCTGCGGGAGGTTTGATCATCCTGGCGGTCTTGGACCGCGCGACTTTCTACCCGTCTTCACGCTTGACCTGGAAAGCGTCGAAATCGCGCGCCACCGCCGAGTTGGGGAAGACAGCCTGCGCTTCGGCCAGCGCTTCCTTCTCCCGGTAGCGGCGCGAGAGGTGGGTCAGGATCAATTTTTTCACCCCGGCTGCCAGCGCCAGTTCCGCCGCCTGGCGGGCGGTGAGGTGCGAGAACTGCTTTGCCAGGTCTGCTTCGCTCTCGATGTAGGTGGATTCGATCACCAGCCCGTCGGCCTCCCGGCAGGCCTCCACCAGGTCGGATGTCCGGCCGGCGTCGCCCACATGCACCAGCCGGGTGCCCGGCTTAAGCGGCCCCAGCACCTGCTCCGGGTCGACCCGCCTCCCGTCCGGCAGGGTGACGGCCTGCCCGTCCACCAGGTCGCGCCGCAGGGGGCCGGGCGGGACGCCCAGTCCCTCCGCCTTTTCCGGCAGGAAGGGGCGGCGGGCGCGTTCGCTGAACAGGTAACCCAGGCTGTCGGCGCCGCGGTGGAAGACCGGGAAGGCCGAGACGGTGAAGTTGTCGGCCTCGAAGAAAACGCCCGGCTTGACCTCCCGGAAGTTGAGGGTCATCGGGGGCCTGGCGCCGCGCAGCACCACGCCGTACAGCAGGTCATGGATGCGGTCGAGCGCCCACTGCCCGCCGTAGATGTTCAGTTCGTCGATCGTCTCCCAGCGCATGAACGTGGAGAGCAGCCCGCCCAGGCCCAGGATGTGGTCGAGGTGGCCGTGGGTGATGAGGATGTGGTTGAGGTTCTTGAAGCCCACCCCCGATTGCAGGATCTGGCGCTGGCTGCCCTCGCCGCAATCGATGAGGAAACGGAACTCGTCGTGCTTGACGAGTTGGCAGGAAAGGCCGCGCTTGGCGGAGGGGGCGGAGGCGGAGGTGCCGAGGAAGATGATTTCGAACATTGGGGGTATTTTACCGCACTCCACTCATCTTACAGGGTACTGCGAAAATAAACGAACCAAAAACTGCACTGACTGCCTGATTCTTGGCAGTTCCAGTTCAGATATTTATACAAGAAGCAGTATTTCCTTAGGATGGCTGGGACTTTTCCTCGTGCAGTGAACGATAAATCTCTTTATAATAACCATCGGGTACAGGCAACAGGCCTTGAAATGGCCGGGAAATGGAGGCTGACTGTGGATAGGATGCACAGCATGTTCGAATCGCTGGGCTCCGAATAAGTTTGGGCAGGCGCGTGCTGACTTCATGAATACGTTCATGCCAAGTTGGATACAGATGATGAATACTCCCTAGATTCTCGAGGCGTCTATGATTTCTTGCTTGAGAGTAATCAGTTTAATTGCGTTAATATGTATCATCAGTGGCTGTAAGCCCGTTAACTTGGTTAGCGGCTCAGCAACGTCCTCGCCTTCTTCAACGATCTCACCGAGTGTTACAACACCATCGCCGAAGGCCACGCGCACAACGCCCACACCTTTGCCAACAGAAACTCTTATTCCAGCATTACCAGCCAATGAAGCAGAAGATCGAGTGATTGAATTGCTGAGCAATAATGGCGGTTGCCGTTTGCCCTGCATCTGGGGCTTTACCCCGGGTGAAACAAGCGCGCGCATGGTTTGGTCCAGCCTGCACGCCTTTGGTCCCTTGCTGAGCGATGTGTTGTTTGGTGAGATCGGTGGAGGCGCTAGCATCAATATCCCACGCGACAATATATTCATTATTACCGACTTTACGGTTGAAGGTACTCGCATCGTTGTACCATCTGGTATTGTGCGTTGGGTACATATGTCCATGCTCATATATCGGATAGTGAATCTTGCGGATGGGTACACATACGAATATTTATACGACAGCCCATATTATGCTCAATATTTCCAGTACTACACTCTCCCGTATCTGCTCTCCAACTATGGCCCTCCAGAAGATATATCGATCGAACTCTGGGTTGGCTTCGATATCGGAGGAGGTGATGATGAATTTATCTTGTACCTGGATTACATCTCGTCGGGCTGGATTGCCCCAATAAATATTCCCGTTTCCCAGAAAAATGGATATTGGGTAGGTTGTCCTGGGGAAGCGTTCACATCCTTGCGAGCCTGGTCACCAGGCGATACTGCAACAGCCGATGAATACTTACAATATCGCAACTCGTTTTCTGGGAGCAGTTTGTTTCGTTTACCTGTTGAAGAAGCCCTCTCTATGACTATCGATGAGTTCTACCAGCAATTCAAAGACCCAAGCAACACGCAATGCCTGGAAATCCCGATCGACCTGGTAGAACCCAACCCATAGCGCCAGAAAGGCCTCTTGTAAGTAGTGGAGTCCATTGAACATAGTCAGGCGGCGGACTGGCCTTCATCAGCGCCTCCCTGCCTGTCCTGCCGAACATCCATTCGGACGGTGTGCCCAATGCTCCCCTGGCCGGGACGGGCAGCGTCTCCATCACCTACGAATACGACCCGTTTCGCGAAGCACCCCCGGAGGGGGCTACCGTCTCACCGCAGCGGATTATTCGAGCGGCGATTACTACCACTACACGTACGATGCCGCGGGGAATCGCCTGGCGCAACTTGATAACATCCCCGAAGGGGACACCGGGTCACTTGACACTTCGCACGTGACACCTGGCGCTCCATATCCAGTTTGAGCTGCGGGAGCCGGGGGCGCGCAGGCTCTAGACCATTTGTGCTATAATGCCGAAGTATGCCCATCAGCCGCAAGCCAAAACGCTCATCCGGCCGCAAAACCCCCTCCACGAGTACCTCTTCACGCGGCCGCTCCGGGACTCAGGCAGCCTCCCGCCGCCGGGGCGCCTCCCCGCCGCCCCCCCGCCCGTCCCTGTGGGAGAGCCTCCCGCCGGAACGCAAGGTGGACCTCTTCGGCATCCTGCTGGCGCTGCTCGGCCTGCTGACCCTGCTCAGCCTGTTCTCGGTCGATACCAGCAGCCTGACCGGCTCTTGGCGGGGGATGCTTTCCACCATCTTCGGCTGGGGGATCTATATCCTGCCCTTCGGCCTGATCCTGCTCGGCGCCTGGCTGGTGGCGCGCAACGTGGACCGCCTGCCTCCCCTCTCCGTGGAGCGCGGCCTGGGGATCGCGCTCCTGTTCTTCAACCTGCTGGTCGTCCTGCACGCCCTCTCCGGCCCGGCCACGGACTACGCCCTGAATGCCCAGTTAGGACGCGGCGGCGGCTACCTGGGTTCGTTTATCCTCCAGGCCCTGGTCGCCGGGCTGGGCGGCGGGGGGGCAGCCATCGTCGTCCTGGCCTGGCTGGTCATCTCGCTCACCATGACCCTCGACCTCTCGGTGCAGGAACTCTTCGCCTGGACCGCGCCCCTGGCTGGGAACCTGAAGCAGCGCTGGCAGGAGCGCCGCGCCCGTTCCTCCGTGCCGCCGCCCGCGCCTGCCGCCGGCCGCGAAATTCCCGGGGCCGAATCCCGCTCCGACGGCTTCACCCCGCTCGAACGCCCGGCCTCGGCGCAGGTGAATTTCCCCCCGGCTGCCGCCCTCCCGCCCCTGAAAGCCGCCCCGAGCGCGCCGGCCATCCACTGGACCCTGCCGCCGGTCAAGGAGATCCTGGAACTGGGGCAGGCCCCGGCGGTCAACGCGGAGTTCGTGGAGCAGCGCGCCCGCCTGATCGAGGAGACCCTGGCGTCCTTCGGCGCCCCCAGCCAGGTGGTCGAGATCAGCCGCGGGCCGACCGTCACCATGTTCGGCGTCGAGCCGCTCTTCATCGAGACCCGCAACGGCCGCACCCGCGTCCGGGTCAGCAAGATCGTCGCCCTGGCCGACGACCTGGCGCTGGCGCTGGCCGCCCCGCGCATCCGCATCCAGGCCCCGGTGCCGGGGCGCAACTATGTCGGCATCGAAGTGCCCAACGAGGAGATGACCCTCGTCAGCCTGCGCGAGGTGATCGAGAGCGATGTCTTCGCCCGCCAGCGGACTTCGCTCAGGTTTGCCCTCGGCAAGGATGTCTCCGGTCACCCGATCGCCTCCGACCTGGCTTCCATGCCCCACATCCTGATCGCCGGCGCCACCGGCTCCGGCAAATCGGTCTGCGTCAATGCCATCCTTTCCGGTTTCCTGTTGAACAACACGCCCGACGACCTGCGCCTGATCCTGGTCGACCCCAAGCGGGTGGAACTGACCGGCTACAACGGCATCCCGCACCTGCTGGCGCCGGTCGTAGTGGAGATCGAGCGGGTGGTAGGCGCCCTGCAATGGATGACCCGTGAAATGGACAACCGCTACCACCGTTTCGCCGAGGTCGGGGCGCGCAATATTACCGACTTCAACGGGCGCATGGCGGCCCAGGGCGGCAAGAAACTGCCCTACCTGGTGGTGGTGATCGACGAACTGGCCGACCTGATGATGATCGCCCCGGACGAAACCGAGCGCACCATCACCCGCCTGGCGCAACTGGCGCGCGCCACCGGCATCCACCTGGTCATTGCCACCCAGCGCCCGTCGGTGGATGTGGTGACCGGCCTCATCAAGGCCAACTTCCCGGCGCGCATCGCCTTTGCCGTGGCCTCCAACACCGACAGCCGCGTCATCCTCGACCAGCCCGGCGCCGAACGCCTGCTGGGGCGCGGCGACATGCTCTTCCAGGCGCCGGATGCGGCCGCCCCGGTCCGTTTGCAGGGTGTTTTCGTCTCCGACGGCGAGATCCAGCGCCTGGTGGATTACTGGCGCCAGCAGGCCGGGCAGACCAGCGCCTATGCCGTTCCGGGCGGGGTGGTCGGCGGGACGCCGGTCGACGCCGTGCCCCAGGGCATCCCGCTCAGGCCGCCAGTCTACGAGGGGAAACAGGCGCTCATGTTCGAGGACATGTCGCCCCAGGTCAGGACCGACCCATTGCTGGACGACGCCATCGACCTGGTGCGGCGCGAAGGCCGCGCCTCGGTCTCGATGTTGCAACGCAGGTTCCGCATCGGCTACACCCGCGCCGCCCGCCTGGTGGACACCATGGAGGAGCAGGGGGTTGTCGGCCCGCCGGAGGGAGGCACGGGCGTGCGCCAGGTGCTGGACTACGGCCCGGCCGCCCCACCGCCAGAGGATTGAAATGAACATGACTCATCCCGAATAAAATCTTCGGGATGATTTTTTGTTTCCTTGTGAACTCGTCCCCCCTCCATCCCAAAATAAGGAAGGGGGCAAAGAACTACCCGCGATTCAATTTCCCCTCCCCCGAAAATCGGGGGAGGGGCAGGGGTGGGGGCCGGCTTATCCCACAAATGTTATTTCCGGCGCCGGTCAATATCCCAACTTGCCGGGGAGTTCAGGGCGCCTGGCAGGCGTAGGGCGGGTTCGCGTCGGGGTTGTAGACCCAGTTGCAGCCGTTTTCGATGCAAGCCCGTTCATCCGTATAGACTGAGCAGGAAGAAGCGCCACCCCCGCAGGCTTCGACTGCAATGTCAGAATGGACCGCCGTCTGCAGGGTTGTGCTGCCGTCTGCCTGCTGGACGACCGCCTTGTATTCGAGGGTGGCGTGCTCGAAGGGGACCGAGCCGCCGAAATGGTCGGAGGGGTTGAGCGTGTATTGGTAAAGACCGCCGCCGCTGGAACTCATTGCCGCGATCTCGAAATCACTCGAGGAATTCCCGGTCTGGAAGCGGAAGTACAGCCAGACGGTCTCGATCCCCTGCGGCGCGCTGGCCTGGGCGGTGATGGTCACATCCATGGGGCCGCAGTCGGAACGCCCCAGGAACACCAGGTTGGTAGAGACGCTGACGATCGCTACCGACCCGGGACGCAAGGTCGGGGTGGCGCTGGCTGTCACGGAGACAGGGCGGGTGGTCGGCGTGGCGCCGGACGATGGCGGTGGGGATTCGCTGCCGGTGGATTCGCCGGTCTCCCCGGCCAGGAAGACCGTTGTCTCGCTGTAGTCGCTCCAGGTCCCGGCCTGGTCCTGCACCCGGAATTCGAGCAGGTTCCACCCCGCTTGCAGCGGGGGGCAGGCGTGGCTCCAGGTGGCCAGCGTTTCGCCTGTAACAGGATTCGGCGCGCTGGTTGCAACATACCCGTTGACCGACAGTTCGAAGGTGGCAACCCCGTTGGCAGAGGCGCCGTGCGCCACCACCTGGCAGGGGTTGGGCGGGAAGATCACCGTTCCCGGCAGGGGCATATCGAACCAGGCCTGCGGCGCGCCGGATACCGCGGGTCCGGCGGCTGGACCGCAGGCGGCCAGGAGGAGCGCCGACAGGATAATAAAGGTTGTTCGTTTCATGGTTCGCCTCATCACTTTACGGACAGTTGTAGGGTTCGCAGGTGCTGGGCCAGGCTTCGCCCAGTGGACCGGTCTTCAGGGTGTCGCCCTTGAAGGAGGCCCCGGTGAACCCGGTACCCTGCGGGAATTCGTACTTGCAGGTCCCGCCGGCGTTGACCGTGGCCTGCGCTCCCTGGTAGAGGATGTACCAGTCGTCGAAATGCTCCGGTTCCCAGCCCTGCTTCACGAACGCCTGGTGTCCCGGCAGCCAGAAGGAAGCCGGGTTCAGGATGACCAGGACGGTCGTCGATTCACCCGGATCCAGGCTCGGGAACGCGGCGCTGCCATTCAACAGTTTTCCCTGGATCTGGGCGCCGGCCCAATGGAATCCGGCATCGCTGACCCAGTTCTCGCCGATGTGGGAACTGTTGACCGCTGCCACGTCGATGTTGACTGCACAGGATACCGGCTCCGGGAAATCGGTCCCGGTCGCGCCAGGGCGGCGCGTCACCTGCACCTGGGCCAGGGCCGGGGCGTGCTGGCCGCGGTCGTCGGGGCGGGTGATGATGCCGTCCGGGAAGCACAGCGGCAGGAATCCCTTCCCCTTGGCTTCGGCCTCGCCCAGGCAGGAGGAGTTGCTGAAACCCTTCTGCAGTTCCTGCATGCTTGCGTCCAGTCCCTGCTCGAGGATATCCTTGCACTCCTGGGGGCAGGGGATGCCCTGGGCTTCGAGTTCCTGGGCGGCTAATTCCACCAGGTTTTCCTTGCCCATGTCGACCAGTTGGTCGAAGTTGGGCAGGGATGGCGGCAGCCCGACATAGGTTTTGGCTGCCGTGACGACGGCCTTGGCGATGAAATGACAGGCATCCTGGACTTCCTGTTCCCCAAAATCGACCGCCTTGCTTGCCAGTTTGGCCTGGATGCAGAGTGGGTTGAGTTGGTCGACCAGTTCCGTGACCCAATCGGAGAGTTTGTTGTATGCCTTGGAGATGTAATTGATCGCGTCCTCGACCATCTCACCCAAGTCGCCCAGGGGATCGCTTCCCTCGCCTTTGTATTTTTCCGGGCAGACTTTGTCTCCGGGTTTGAGATTGGACCAGGACGACATGTTGTCGCCGTAGTACGGATTCTCCACGATCTCGACACAGTATTCGTAATTCCAATCCGGTACGTGCACCCCGGTGAACTCGATGATCTCCAGGTCATAATAGACCTGGGTCGGGAGCGGCACGACCGGGATCTCGATCTTGATCTCGCCGCCCGGGTTGTAATGGATGAGCGCCGTGTTGGAAGGCTTGCCGGCCGGTTGCCCGTTGCTGATCGGCAGGATGCGCACGTGGTAGGTTGTCACACCTTCGGCCGAGATGTTCTGGGCGCACGGGTCGAAATTGCTCAGGACAGGCGGCTGGGCGCCAAAATCGAAGAAATTGCCATATCCTTTGGGGGCATAGACCTGTTGCGCCCCGCCCGCGCTCCCGCCCCCTCCCATGGCGCCGGGCAGGTAGGGCGCGGAGAACAGCGGTTTCTGGCTGGCGAAATTCTCGAACGGTGAGAGTTGTACATTTTCGATCTTGGGTTTGAGCGTCGAGAAATCGATATTGAACTGGTATGGGTCGCCGGGCGTCCCGCTGCCGCCGGTCTTCCCGGTCAGGAGCAGGCAGGCGGGGTCGAAGGATGCCTCCGCCTGGAAGGGAACGCTGGACACCTGCCAGATGCCGTAGGCTGCGCCTGTATCGGTCGCAAAGCGGAAGACCATCGGGTTGTACTTGGTGAACCCTTCCTGGCTCCATTTATACTTCCCGGCGCTGGTATCATACAGGTTGCGTACTTCGAGAGTGGTCGTGAGCGCTTTGAAGAGATTGGCCGGCTCGACAACGACCGGCGGCTGGGCTGCCTGGAACTGCCGGTCGAACGTCCCGAGCAGGGTCGCTGTCCCGCCCAGCATTCCCCAGACTTCGCCGCGCAGGGTAATGGTCCCCAGCGCCTGCGGCGCTAGTGCGGCTGCCGCCTGGTTGAAGTCCAGGTTGTCGGATTTCTCCAGGTATGTGAATTCATCCGCCGGGAAGCGGCGCCATTCCCCGTCATTCACGGATACATACAGGTAATATCGATCGACCTCTGCCGGGATATTGGCCAGGCTATAAATGCTGGTTGAC
>VGNO01000011.1 GCA_016865985.1 Chloroflexota bacterium
GTAAGGTTGGAACAGGAATTCGGCGTCATCCCGGACTCGAAAGAAGCGGCGGTAATTTTCACTGGCGACGCTTCCGGGCCGGATGATGCCTTAACGTTCGGGGAGAAGGCGGCGATCGTCAAGAATGTGGCGACGCTGGCCGACGGAACCCAGTATTATCTGGAATATTTTGATTTTCAAAAAGGCGAATGGGCCGTCAACACCAATGTCTTGGCGGCGTTATTGCCGGAAGCCAACCAAAGTAATTTAATCTGGCAGGACGAAGACGGGCAGTGGCTGGCCGGCCAGGCGGGGACGGAGAAGGCCCTGCTGCAATTTGATTTGGAGACGAAGCAGTGGGTGGAAGCCGAGCCGATTGATTGGGAAGCGGCCCGGCTGCGGATGATCGACATCTGCGGGGCAAACGGATGTATTGAAAAAGAGACTAATCCTAATTGGGGCGAGGACGGATACTGGTTGAAAATGTTTTTCAGTGATGAGATCATCATTGAATCGATTAATGAGACTGAAGCCAAGTGGTATGCAACTGCTTATACATTGGATAAAGATAATCAGTTGATCCCGGTAAAAGTTTTGATGCAACATGTTGTAGATGGTAAGAATAAATCTAGGTTGGCAGTTGTTTATTTGTATGCATTTTCCGTTGATTATTCAACGGCAGATAACTACACTTCTAATCCAATAGCTCTTTCAGAAGAAGAGCTATTGGAATTGATGCAGCCATATTCAAGCGTATTTACTTGGTTAGGCAAAGGCGAGGACAACCAATCGTTAGCAATTCTGCAAGCAAGAGAAATACAGCCAGGCGGTCAGTTAACTTTCAGAGTTTTCTCAGCTAGTATGAACAAGAAGGCGATCGATCTCAACGTGAAGTAGTAGAAAATGATGATATTGTTGCAGAGGCGCTGAAATTTGCTACACTGAATCGATATGGTATTGAACAAGATAATCAGTCGGGGATTATTTATTTTTGGATATTTATTGTTTGGGTGGAACCTATCGGCTGTTTCTGTTTTTGCCCAAGTAAACATTCGGTATCCTGACGGCGATAGCGATTGCGCTCCTGGTTGGCTGTGCTATACAACAAAACAGAATACTTGGTATCCTGTTGATTGTTATCTTCATGCAAGCGGAGCTTATTGTGTTCAAAGCTGGAAGGTATTTCCTGAATTGAGATGCAATCAAAACAAACTTGGAGTTTGTCGCTACGAGTATGAGGAACCAGGAGATCTATTTTGCGGGATTCCGATTACAGCACGTCCGGATTTATGTATTGGAGAGCCTTGGACTGGGTCGGGGTCGTGCTGCAGGTATGTTGGGGGGGCGAGCCCGTCGCCGAGCAGTTGCGCGCCGGCGTGTTCGCCGGCGTGCGGGCAGGCGGACGGCTGCGGGGGGACTTGTTCGAACAGCGACAGCGGCAGTCCGGCGGCGCCAGCGCTGAACCCGGTTAATGGCGGGTCGGTTACGGTCAGCGAAGGCTTCCAGGCAACGGTTTCCTGGTCGGCGGTGGCTTTGGCAGACAGTTATTACCTGGAACTGTATCCGGCGGGCGGAGGCTGCGGGGAGAGCGGGGCGTATTGTTTGACGACTGCGGGGACGAGTTACAGTTTTACGCCCCTTTACAGCAGTTATTATTACCGCGTGCAGGGCATCAACACGACTTGCGGGGCAAGCGAGGCCGGGGCGTGGGGGGCGGCGAATTTTACTGTTTACGGTCTGGTGGAAGGCACGGTGCGGTTGGACAGCGACCGCCAGGCGGAGCTGGTGGGCGGGAAGTGCAGCCTGGCCGGGGCAGGCGGGCTGGAGCCGGGGGAAGGGTCGCAGGTGGCGATAAACGGCCTGGAGGCGGCAGAGGTGAACGGAGACGGGAGTTATGCAAAGGCGGTTTTGCTGGGTTCAAACCAGGCGGCTTCGCTTTCCATCGGCGATCTGGGCGAATGGCAGTGTACCTGTCCGGACGGGTGCGTTTATTCCACCAGCGCGCCGGCCGGGGATTTGGATTTTTTCGTTACCAACGAGGCGGCGGCATGGTGGCAGGCGGACGGAGGGAATGTCCATGCGGACAGCGGGGATGTGGTTTCCGGGATTCCTGGGAGCGCAACCGAGCCGTTCTTGATCACCGGGGAAAGCGGACTGGTGTCGTACGGGGGAGGGGTGAAAAAACGCAGTTTCCCGATTTATCCCAGGCTTTTCTTCATCGAGACTTTCAGCGCTGTCTTGTAGATCTTATCCAGCCGGCCCAGGATGACCTTGTCATCCCCGCCTAATTTGGGCTCCTTGCCACCCGCTTCCTGCTGGGCCAGCAGTCCACCCACCAGTTGGGCGAACTCAGGCGTCAACAGGCCGGCTTTTTCGACCAGGAGTTTATCGAGCGCCGCCTCGTCCGGGGCTTCCAGCATGGCCTGGAGCAGTTCGTATTCCGGGGGCGGGGCGCTGGCCTGTTGCAGCACGGCTACAACCTGCTGCAGTTTGGGCATCCTGGCAGTGTCGTTCCTGCGGTTCGCCTCCTGGAGCGCCTGGTTCAGGACCTGGATGAAAATGTCGCCGATCTCCTGGATGTGTTCTGCAGTAGCCCCCTGGGTATCTTCGGCAGCCAGCAGGTTCTCGAGTAGGGATTGGGCGCGCTTGACTTCCTCCTCCATGCGCTGGTCGATCTGGCGGGTCATCTCCAGCAGGCGTTCGCGCAAGGCTTCCAACTTCGTGCGCTCAGCGCCTTTCCGGGACTCGATCCGCTCGGTCAGGGACTGGAAGAACTGGTAGTCCAGGCCGGGGCGGGTCAGGCTGACCAGCGCCCCGAGGCGTGTCTCGTTGGGGGCTTCGACCAGGATTTCCAGCAGTTTCTCGCGTGTCAGGCCTTTCCCGGCCGCCTGGAGGGTCTTGACCGCCTGCTCCAGTTCTTTGACCTGGCCGGACATCTGGCGGCCATATTCGGTCTCTTCCATCAGCAGGCGCTGGAGTTCGTCCATTTGCTTGGCGATCCCCTCCTGCCCGGAGGCGGCAGCGCCTTCCAGCAGGCGGTTGAACAACGCAAAGAAATCGGCGTCGAACAGTTTCGCCTCGGATTTGATCAGTTCCTTGCGGGCTTCGGGCGTGGCGGCTGCCAGCAGGCGTTCGACCAGCGTCACCCGCTGCTGCTGGGCCTGGATCATTTCCGGCGTGATGCCGTCCGCTCCCAGGATGCGTTCTACCAGGCTCTGGTATGTCAGGAAGTTCTGTGGACGCAGCAGGTAGGCTTTCCGTTTTTCGGGCGGCAGGCGGTTGGCGACCTGGGTGATGAGCGGCCCGATCAGTTTCTCCTGCTCGTTGACCGCCATCCCAAGTTCAGGCGGGAAGAAGGACAGCAGCAGTTCCTTCTCAGCGTCGTGGTAGACGATGGGCGTCGAAAGCGCGCCTGCGTAACCGCAGTGCGGGCAGGCGGCGTAGTTCGAGACGCCGCCCAGCAACCGCTGTTTGGCGCCGGGATCGGAAGATACATCGAAGAGTTGTTCGACCTGCGCTGTGATCGGCTGGCGGCAACGCGGGCAGTTGATCTGGGTTCGGGAGGGGGGCATATGCTTTCCAGTATTCCAGGGGATTTATGTCTGTCGTTTTACGGCAGCCGCCCTATTGTACCCGATTAGCGCGGCAGGGAGAAACAGACCCGCGCCCCGCTGTTCGGTTTCGGGTCGAGCCAGATGCGCCCGCCGTGCGCCTCGACGATGGCGCGCGCCAGGTAGAGTCCCAGCCCGGCGCCTTTGGTGATCTTGGCCGCCCCGCTGGAACGATAGAAACGTTCGAAGACGTGCGGGATGTCCTCGGGGGCGATCCCCGGTCCCTGGTCGCTGACGCACACCACCACCTGTTCCGGGCGGGTCTGGCCGCTGACGACGATCTCGCCTTCCGGGGCGTACTTGATGGCGTTCGAGACCAGGTTTTCAAGCGCCTGTTCGATCCGGTCTTCGTCGGCCAGGATGACCGGGAACCGCTCGGGAAAATCGACCCGGATGGTGTGCTGCGAGGTCTGGGTGCGGAAGCGCTCCGCCAGGCGCTGCGCCAGCGCCGGGAGCGAGATGTCGGCGCGGTTGGGTTTCAGGCCGCCGGCCTGCAGGCGGGAGGCGTCCAGCAGGTCCTCGATCATGGAAGCCAGCCGGTCGGCTTCCTCCTCTATGACTTGCAGGCTGTCCTTAACGACGGCCCGCTCCCAGGCGGCATCGTCGCGCCGCAGGGTGCTGACATAGCCCTTGATGAGCGCCACCGGCGTTTTCAGTTCATGGCTGACGATGGAGACGAAGGTGTTCTTGATCTCCTCGGCAGTGCGGAATTTGGTGATGTCGCGCACGGTGACGATGATGTTGCGCAGGCTTCCATCGGCCGAGAAGAGCGGGGCATAGGTCACACCGACCGGCAGGGGAGGGGGCTCCGGGCGCTGGAGGTCGCCCTCCACGTAGAGGTAGGCATTGGAAGTCAGCGGCCAGCCGCTCGATTCGGCTTCCTCCAGGGTCAGGCCTTCCGGCTTGTTCTGCCAGCGGATGATCTCGCCGTGCGGCCGGCCCTGGATCTGGAGGCGGGGCTGGCCGAAGAGGCGCTCGAAGGCTGCATTGCAGGATTCGACGGCATGGTCGGCGGACAGGATCAGGATGCCGTCTGCGGCGGAATCGAGCAGGGCATCGAGCCGTTTTTTCTCGTAACTGACCTGGGTGTAGAGTTGGGCGTTGAAGAGGGCGATGGCGGCCTGGTCGGCGAAGGATTGCAGGAGCAGTTTGTCGTTGGGCGAGAATACATCCGGGTAACTGCGGAAGATGAAGATGACGCCGATCACCCGCTTATGCGTGACGAGCGGCAGGCCGACCCCGTTGAGCAGGCCCTTGCTGGCGGAGTAGGCCAGTTCCTTCAACATGCGGTTGAGTTCCTCGGCATCCAGGTTGGCGACCTTCTCCTCGGCCAGCAGCGGTTCGAGGTAGCGCAGGAAGGCCGGTGGGATGCCCTGGACTGCCGCCACGCGCCAGGTGCCCGATTCCTTGAAGGCGATGATCCCGGCCTGCCCGGCCAGCATCTCCACTGCGATGCGCAGGATGCGCGCCAGCAGTTTGTCCAGGTCCAGTTCCTGGGTGATGGCGCGGGCGATCTCGAGCAGGTAGTCGCGCTGGCGGACGCGGAAATCGGGCAGCATGGGGTCCTTCCTCTCCCTCCTGTTCCTTACTTCGCTTCTTTTTCGGCCAGGGTGATCGCTTCTTCGAAGATCATCAGGCCCTCATCCACTTCGGCTTTGGAGATGGACAGCGGCGGGGAGATGCGCATCACGCTCTTGCCGCATGAGAGCAGGATCAGGCCGCGCTCGAAGGCCAGGTCCGCCACCCGGTTGACCAGTTTCTCGTCCGGCGTCTTGGATTTTCGGTCCTTGACGAACTCGACGCCGACCATCAGGCCGATGCCGCGCACGTCCCCGATGCTGGGGTGGCGCGCCATGATCTCGTGCAGGGCGTCCAGCGTGTACTGGCCGGTAACGGCGGCATTCTCCAGGTATTCGTTCTCGATCAGGTCGATGGTCGCCAGGGAGGCGGCGCAGGCCAGCGGGTTGCCGCCATAGGTGTTGCCGTGCGCGCCGCGCGGCCAGTCCATCACGGATTGGCGGGCGATGCACGCCCCAAGCGGGACGCCGGAGGCGATGCCCTTGGCGGCGGTGACGATATCCGGTTCGACTTCGAAATGCTCGATCGCCCACCACTTGCCGGTGCGTCCCATCCCGCATTGCACCTCGTCGGCGATCAGCAGGATTTCATGCTCGTCGCACAGTTCGCGCAGGGCGGGGTAGAACCCGGCTGGCGGGACAACGTAACCGCCCTCGCCCTGGATGGTCTCGACCAGGATTCCGGCCACTTCGTCCGGCGGCAGGATGTGGCCGAGGATCTCCTCCTGGATGTACCGGACGACCGTCTCGCCGTAATCTTCGCCGGCGCGGCGTTCCAGGATCGGGCGGTAGGGGTTCGGGAATGGGGCGTGGACCACGCCGTTCATCAACGGGTAGAAGCCGCGGTGGTAGGTGGGCTTGCTGGCGGTCAGGGTCACCGCGCCCATCGTCCGGCCGTGGAAGGCGCCGGTGAAGCCGATGAAGTTCATCCGCCCGGTGTGGTAGCGCGCCAGTTTGATGGCCGTCTCCACCGCTTCGGTGCCGGAGTTGGTCATGAAGGAATTGGCGGATTCTTCGAAGGGCGCGATCTCGTCCAATTTTTCCCCGAGTTGGATCCACTTCTCGTGGTAGAAGTCTGACGAGATGTGGATGAACTTCTCCGCCTGTTCCTGGATGGCCTTGACGACTTCGGGATGGCTGTGGCCGGTGGAGGTGACGGCGATGCCGGCCGCAAAGTCGAGGAAACGGTTGCCGTCCACATCCCAGACCTCGGTACCCTTGCCGTGGTCCATCACGAAGGGGACGCCGCGCGGGTAGGAAGGCGAGATGGCAGCCGAGTCGCGTTTGATGAAGGCGCGGGCCTTCGGCCCGGGGAGTTTCATCGGTTCCATGGGTTTGAATCTCCTTTTCTCTTGTGGCGGGTCACGCCTGGTTGGCGCCGCGCTTGAGATGGGCATGCGCCAGGGCGCCCAGCAGGCCGGCTTCATCGCCGAGTTGGGCGGTGGTCAGGACCAGTTCCCGGGTATAGCCCGGTTCCATGACGTGCTTCGCCAGTGAGGTTTTCAGCGGGTCGAAGAACAGGCCTCCGCTCCGGGAGACCCCGCCGCCGAAGATGACGATGGATGGGTTGAAGATGTGCAGGAAATCGGCCAGGGCGCGGCCGAGGGCCTCGCCGGCGCGGGCGTAGGCTTCGACCGCCAGCCGGTCGCCGGCCCGGGCGGCTTCCGCCACCTGCTGGGCATCCAGCCCGGGGTGGGCGGACAGGCTCGAGGTCGCCCCGCCGGCCAAACGTTCCAGGACATAGGCCGAGATGGCCGGACCGGAGGCAACCGCTTCCAGGTGGCCGCGCTGGCCGCACGGGCAGAGCGGACCGTCCGGCAGGACGGTGATATGGCCGAGTTCGGCCGCCAGCCCGTGGTGTCCGAGCAGCAGGCAGCCGTTGCTGATGACGCCGCCGCCGATGCCGGTGCTGATGGTGATGTAGAGCAGGTCGTTGTGGCCGCGCCCGGCGCCGTACTTCCATTCGCCCAGGGCGGCCAGGTTGGCGTCGTTGCCGATGTGGATCGGGACGCGGTAGCGTCCGGCCAGCCTTTCACCGAGTGGGAAGTTGATCCAGCCCGGGATGTTCGGCGAGGAGAGGATGATGCCGCTCTCCGGGTCGAGCGGACCGGCGGAGGCGACCGAAATGACCTCCACCCCGTCGTCCCAGACCGAGTCGATCAAGGCGGTCAGGCGGTCGAAGACCGTCCCGCTGCCGGACCGGGTGGCTGTGCGCTGGTGACGGACAGGTTGGATATCCTGCGGGGGGTATAACGCGACGCGCATTTGCGTGCCGCCGATGTCGATGGCAAGGATTGCACCCATGCGGTCATTATACTGCCTGTTATCTGGAATCGGAATCTTATGGGTGTGCAGGCCGGGAAAAAGGGAATTTCATCACCCCGGCGGCGGGATTTTCATCTCGATTGACTATTCTTCCAAAGGCTGCTATCATCGTTTCATGAGTAAGCGACCGAATGCCGGGCGTTCCAGGTTTTGGCAGGGGGTGAAAGAGGCATTGCGGTGGCTGAATCCCGGCCTGGGCGTCAAGCGCTGGCTGGCGCTGCTGCTGGCGGGGATCACCCTGTTGGGGGTCGGCCTGGCGCTCTTCCTCCTGGACATCTACCGCACCGCCCCCGATACCTGGTGGCTGCCGGTCATCCGTGCGCTCTCCCTGCAATCGCTGGCGCGCGTCTGGCGCATCCTGATCTTCGGCAGCATCGGGGTCGGGATGATCCTGGCGGGGGTCTGGGGACTGAACCGCTCCCTGTTGGTGCCGTTCCTGCGGCCCGGTCAGAAACTGGTCGACCAGGTGGCCGAATTCCGCCGCCGGGAACGCGGGCCGCGGGTGGCGGCCATCGGCGGCGGGCACGGGCTGGCGACCGTCCTGCGCGGGTTGAAGGAACACACCCATAACCTGACGGCGGTCGTCTCCGTGGCGGACGACGGCGGCTCGTCCGGCGAGTTGCGGCGGACGCTCGGCATCCTCCCGCCGGGCGACATCCGTAATTGCCTGGCGGCATTGTCCAGCGACGAGGCCCTGCTGACGCAGTTGTTCCAGTACCGCTTCGGCGAGGATACCGGCCTGAGCGGACACTCCTTCGGCAACCTGTTCATCTCCGCCCTGGTGGACATCACCGGCAGTTTCGAGGAGGCGATCGCCGAATCGGGGCGGGTACTCTCGGTGCATGGCCGGGTGCTGCCGTCCACCCTGCACGATGTGCGCCTGGTGGCGGATGTCCAGTTGCCGGAGGCGCCGAACGAAGTCCGGGTGGAAGGGGAGAGCCGCATCCCGGAGGTCTCGGGCAGGGTGCGCCGGGTCTGGCTCGAACCGAACGATGCCACCGCCTTCCCACCCGTCATCCAGTCCATCCTGGCGGCCGACCTGATCGTCATCGGCCCGGGCAGCCTGTATACCAGCATCCTGCCCAACATCCTGGTGCGCGACCTGCTGGCGGCGGTGCAGGCCAGCCATGCGCTCAAGATCTTCGTCTGCAATATCACCACCCAGCCGGGTGAGACCCACGCCTACACCTGCGGCGACCACGTCCGGGCGCTGGAGGAGCATATCGGCGAAGGCATCATGGACATCGTGGTCTGCAACGACAACTACGAAGCCGCTTTGCCAAACGGGGTTCATTGGGTAAAATTGGATGATGATTTCCGCCAGGACCGGCGCGTCTACTGCGCCGACTTGCGCAGCCCGGAGAATCCCTGGCGGCACGACGCCCACAGCCTGGCGCAGACCCTGATGGACCTGTTCTATGAGCGCACCGGCCCGCTGGGCAACCAGTAGGCTTTCCATTTCGATCCTCTCCGCAGGGGTGTTCCCAACGACTCCCGGGCGGAGTAAACCCCAGTTCAGGAGGTAGGTTATGTCTGTCAAAGTTGGCATCAATGGTTTTGGCCGCATCGGCCGCCAGGTACTCAAAGCCATCCGGGATTATTATCCCGGCGTACTGGAGGTGGTCGCCTTCAACGACATCGGCGATGTGAAGACCATGGCGCACCTGCTCAAGTACGATTCGACCTATGGCCGCTTCGACGGTACTGTGGAGGTTGCCGAAGAGGCCCTCCTGGTCGATGGCAGGCAGGTCAAGGTCTTCAAGGAGACCGATCCCTCCGCCATTCTGTGGAAGGACTTGGGCGTGGAAATTGTCATCGAGTCCACCGGCCTGTTCACCATCAAGGAAGACGGCGTCAACAAGAAGGGCAAGACCGTTAAAGGCGCGGTCAACCATATCACCGCCGGGGGCGCGAAAAAGGTCATCATCTCGGCCCCCGCCGAAGGCGAAGACCTGACCGTCGTCCTGGGCGTCAACGAGGACAAGTACGACCCCAAGAACCACCACGTCGTCTCGAACGCCTCCTGCACCACCAACTGCCTGGCCCCGGCGGCCAAGGTCGTGCATGACAGGTACACCATCAAGCGCGCCTTCATGACCACCGTCCACTCGTATACCAACGACCAGAAGGTGCTGGATATGCCACATTCGGACCTGCGCCGCGCCCGCGCCTCCGGCCTGAACATCATCCCGACCACCACCGGGGCGGCCAAGGCCATCGCCCTGGTTATCCCCGACCTGAAAGGCAAGTTCGACGGCTATTCCCTGCGAGTCCCGACCCCGACCGTCTCGGTGGTCGATTTCACCGCCGAGATCGAAAAACCCACCACCACCGAGGAACTGCGCCAGGCTTTCCGCGACGCCGCCAGGTCTCCGCGCTTCAAGGGCATCCTCGAGGCTGTGGATGAACCCCTGGTCAGCATGGACTTCAAAGGCAGCGCCTATAGTTGCTCGGTCGACCTGCCATTCACCTCCGTCCTGGGCAAGGCTGAAAGCGCCTTCGTCAAGGTGGTGGCCTGGTACGATAACGAATGGGGCTACTCGGTCCGCACGGCGGATCTGGCGGCGCTGATGGCGAAAGCGATGTAGTCTGCCGGTCTGCTGGCCGGTTGGTCGGATGGATTTGACTGACCGGCCAGTACCCGGGCGTGGCAGGAGATCAACTCATGAACAAGAAAACCGTTCGCGATATCGACCTGAAAAACAAGCGCGTGCTGATGCGGGTGGACTTCAATGTCCCGATGGAAGGCGGCAAGGTCACCGACGACAAGCGCATCAAGGCCGCCCTGCCGACCATCCAGTATGTGCTCGGGCAGGGGGCGTCCCTGCTGTTGATGAGCCACCTCGGCCGCCCCAAGGGCGGACCCGATCCCGAGTTCAGCCTGAAGGCCGCCGCGGACGTGCTGGCCGGGCGCCTCGGCATCCCGGTCCGAATGGCGCCGGACTGCGTCGGGCCGGAAGTCGAGCGGTTGGCGCAAACCCTCCAGCCTGGCGAGGCGCTCATGCTGGAGAATACCCGCTTCCATCCCGAAGAAGAAAAGAACGACCTGGAACTTGCCAAGAAGATGGCAGCCCTGGGCGATGTGTATGTCAACGACGCCTTCGGCTCGGCCCACCGGGCCCACTCCTCGACCGAGGGCGTGGCGCATTTCCTGCCGGCGGTTTCCGGCTTCCTGATGGAACAGGAACTGGAATACCTGGGTCGCGCCACTGCCAACCCGGAGCATCCGTACATCGCAATCCTGGGCGGCGCCAAGATCAGCGACAAGATCCTGGTCGTGGAGAACCTGCTCGCCAGATGCGACCAACTCATCATCGGCGGCGGCATGGCCAATACCTTCCTGGCGGCGAAGGGACTGGACATGCAAGACAGCCTGGCGGAAGCCGAATCCATCGAGACCGCCAGAGGCATCCTGTCCAAATCCGCCAGCCGCATCGTCCTGCCGCTGGACGCGGTCATCGCCGACAAGTTCGAGGCCGAAGCCAACAGCCAGGTCGTGGATGTGGACTGCATCCCCGCCGGCTGGCGCATGATGGACGTTGGCCCCAAGACCGTCGAACTCTACCGGCAGGTCCTGGGCGGCGCGAAACTGATCGTCTGGAACGGGCCGGTGGGCGTGTTCGAGATGCCGAAGTTCGCCGGAGGGACCTTTGCCCTGGCGAAACTGCTGGCCGAATCGGGCGCCGTGACCGTCATCGGCGGCGGCGACAGCGCCAGCGCGGTCAAGAAAGCCGGCGTCGCCAAACAGATGACGCACGTCTCGACCGGCGGCGGCGCCTCGCTGGAGTTCCTGGAAGGGAAGGAACTGCCGGGCGTGGCGGCCCTGCTCGACAAGTAACCATCCTCCTATCATCAGTAAAATGGAGACCGCTCTATCATGGCGGTCTCCATCGATTCCAAGGGTTTCAATTTCATTTCGCGCCTACCCCGCATCCGGGGTGGCTGTCTTCGGCGGCATCCGGCGGTGGAGCCAGAGGAAGGCCAGGGCGGAAATGGACCCGACCAGGGCGCAGGCGTACCACAGCAGGTCCGGGTTGGCTCCGTCCAGTGCCAGCCCGGCCAGGTAGGGACCGACGGCGAAGGCGATCCCCCAGGAGTTACCGTAGACGAAGTTGTAGCGCCCGCGCATCTCCTCCGGGGAAAAGGAGGCGACCACGGCGTTGGCGATCGGGATGGCCACCATCTCGCCCAGGGTCAGGATGACCATCGCCAGGACGAACAGCCCGGTCGAGTCGACGACCCCGTACATCCCCAGGCTGACGGCAAAGAGCAGCGTCCCCAGCGCCATCATCAGCATCGGCGGGCGTTTCTCGATGCGGCGCGTAATGGGGAACTGGAACAGGACGACCAGGGCCGCGTTCAGGCTGACCAGCCAGCCGTAGCTTGATTCAGGGACGCCGTGCCGGTCGCGCAGGTAGACGCCCAGGGTGGTGTTCATGTTCATGTACACCAGCCAGGCCAGCATGCAGGCCGCGACGAAGGCCATGAAGCGCCCGTCGCGCAGGACACGCATGTACCCGCCAAAGGACTGGGCGGTGGTCTCCGGTTTCGCGCCTTCGGCCAGGGCGGGTTTGGTCTCCGGGATCAGGAAGAAGACCAGCAGCGCCACCAGGCCGCTGATGATGGCGTCCAGCACGAACAGCGCCAGGTAGGAACGGGCGGCCAGGAAACCGCCGATGACCGGCCCGGCGACGACCGCCAGGTTGAACGCCACCCGGCGGATGCCGAATCCGCTGGCGCGTTTCGCCTCCGGCAGGACATCCATGAAGACCGCTTCGTAGGCCGGCCCCCCGACATCGGTGAAGATGCCCGAGACGAAGGCGACGATGATGAAGACCTGGAAGGAACCGACGAAGCCCATCAGCAGGGCGCTGAGGGAGGTCGCCAGCAGGCTGAAGATGATGATCCTCCTGCGCCCGAAACGATCTGCCAGCGCCCCGCCGGGGAAGGAGCCGATGAAACTGGAGACGAAGAAGACCGCGAACAGCGCCCCGACCTCGGTCATGCCGACCTCGAAGCGTTTGGTCAGGTAGAGGGCGAAGAAGGGGAAGAGGATCGACCCGCCCAGGCGGTCGAGAAAGTTGACCAGCGCCATCAACCAGAAGGTGCGCGGGTATTCGCGGTAGGCGCCTGCCAGTCTATTGAGCATTTTCCTCCTTCTGTCATCGCGGACCGGAGGCCGGTCGCAATCCGGCGAGGTCCTGCTTCATCACCCGCAGGGAAGCGCCACTGGAATGAATTAGCCGCGAAAGGCGCGAAAATCTCGTAATATTCGGGCGTTTTCGTGAAACTCATGGCATGGAAAAGCGTGACCGCCTTTCCATGCGGCGCAGCCTTCTGGACGGATGCTGGCTATTACAGCCAAAATAACCAAGAGCGGACGCGAAGGAACGCGCCCGCTCTTTCCTTCAAATCGTTGGTTCCCCCGGCGCTGCCGGTCCCTGCTACGGCACCCGGACGGCGAAGGCGAAGGTCCCGGCCACGGTCACGCCGCCCTTGAAGCGCGCCCCGGCCATGATTGCCAGCGGCGCGCTGCCGGCGGGATGGCACGTCCCGGGCGCCGGCCAGTCGCAGACGGCCAGCAGTCCCGCGGTGGGACCCTTGCCGGTGACCGTCAGGTGCAGCATGGCCGAAGTGGACTGGGTGGCGTGATCGCCGCCATGCCAGAAGACGCCGCGCCCCGGGTAATAGGCGTTGGTCATGGCTGCCGCCAGGACAAAGGGCTCGTCGCTCGTGATGAGGATATCGAAGGTATACGACTCACCCACGGCCAGTTCGAGCAGACCGCCCGGGACCGGGTTCAAGAGGGTGATGGCGACGACCGGGGCGGCCTTGGCCGGGGCGGCCAGCGTGCCCGCCAGCAGCACAACCACGAGCAGGGCGCTTAGCGCAAGCAGGGACTTTTTCATATTCGGCTCCTTTGTGATTACAGAATTTTACCCGATTAATATTCGCCGGCGAAATTCTCATGTACCCAGAGAAATTCGTTGCGTTTGTTCAGAACGCGGACGAGGCTGCCGAAGCCGGGGTCTTTGGCTTTGAGCATGGCGTGGATGAGTAGTAATGCTTGTAGCATGACGTTCATTTCACACAACGCCGCTAATTCTCGCCAATAATTGTTCACGGCATGTTACTACTCAGCCATAATATTGAAAGCCCAACCTGTGGCGTCGTTTGGCAGTTTTGACAGAAAATCGCCATATTTGGGATGGCTACATATGACAAACGAGCGCAATTTCAGCCTTTTTCGCCACAGGTGGCGGTTTTTGCTCAAACAGGCTGAGTAGTAACCTTTAATCTCACTAACATGCTTGCTTACTATATCTATTTTTCTTATTACTCTTACCAATTGAGCGCCAATGCTATCACCTTCGATGTTTTCTGGGCGTGCTTCATATTCTTCAGCAATTAAACGCAACTTTTCTACTTCACCCTTTCGGTAAGCATCATTTGCCTTTTTCATCAGTTCATCTCTAATTCCTCTGTCTTCGTTGTTAGATGCGAGATCAGGATGGATTTTTTTAGCCACATCTCGGAATAATTTCTTAATTTCTTCCGTTGGCGTGAATTCATTGTTAGGCAAATCAGCATAATTATCCCTAGCAGTAGATTGGGCTGACTCTTTTGCTTTTTGTCTTGCTGTTGCAGCAGAATGCATCGATGTTTCATCCACGGTTTGCTTTCTAGCGATAACCTCGGCTATTTGAGCTTCTAGCTCGTCTAATTGGGCAATCAAACATCCAACAGTTTCAATGTAAATACGCTGGAATGAACGCAATTCTGCTAGAAGAGTAGCATGTTCAAGCTCGCAATTGGCTAAAACATCTTCCATTTCAGCCACAATTGCCCTTCTAGCATTCAATTCTTTTTCTTCGGGTTTCGTCACAATGATACATCCTCTCAGATCTAGAACAATTAGGCGGAAAATTCCAATGACACTATTAATCGTTCTCCACATTCTCTCGGCACTCGTGAAGTTGCGCAAGCGGCGAGTCTGGCAGGGCGGTCAGTTGGTTGTCGTAGAGATACAGGGATGTCAACTGCGTGAGTTGACCGATTGATTCTGGCAATTCGGTCAAATGCGTTTCGGTGGTTTGAACATTACCTTCAACCTTATAGTGCTTTTCTATCACTATATTAATTAGGTCAAGTTCCGTTGCGCGCGAGGTCAGGGCTGCGGCGATTTTTTGTTCGGCTTGTTTATATGCTTTATCTTTCATAGTCTTAACCTTGATTTTCTTGGTTTACCTGATTGCCATGATTGATTACCGTGTGTTTCCTGATTACCTTGATTTGCAGGATTCCCAATCAGGGTAATCTTGTATTCCTTCTAATCATCGTGGTGATTTTCTTGATGTCCATGATGGATTATCTTGATTGCCTTGATTTTCAAGGTTTGAAGGGTTGTCATCAGGGCAATCCTCTAATCCTTCTAATCATGGTGGTGATTTTCTTGATTACCTTGATTTGCAGGATTCCCAATCAGGGAAATCCTGTAATCCTTCTAATCAAGGTGGAGTTTGTTGTTGTGGACGCGCTTGAATTGCAGGCTCTTCGCGCCGAAATTGATCAGCAGGCCAATTTCCATATTATACGCTTCGAGGTAATTCATGGCCTGGGCAAGGTGGACGTCTTCGAGTTGGATGACGGCTTTGAGTTCAACCATGATCAGTTTTTCGACGAAGAAGTCCACGCGGCGGGTGCCGATTTCATGTCCACGATAGAAGATGGACATTTCCTTTTCGCGCTCAAAAGCCAGGTTGTGATAAGGCATTTCAATTTCCATAGCGCGTTGGTAGATCACTTCTTGAAAGCCATTGCCAAGCGTGGAGTGTACTTTCATGGCGGCGGCAATGATGCGGCGGGTCAAATCCTCGTGTTTCATGGCGATTTTCGACTCCCAATCAGGGTAATCCTGTAATCCTTCCAATCAAGGTTAAGACGTTTCTTCGCGATAGGCTTGGTCATGGGGCATGGGGAAATCCTAAAGGATGAAAGATGAAAGATGAAGTTTGCTCTCGACAAAGAAAATCGCCCCTGGGGATGGGGCTAACGATACACTTCGCGGCGATGTCCAAACGATAAAATCACAACCCTTTTTGTCTTGTCGTCAATGATGTAGAGAATTCGATAGTCTCCCACTCGCAAACGAAAACTTTCTTGTCCTAGTAATTTCTTCACTCCTGCTGGGCGGGGATTCTCCTCCAGCGCCAGCAAACGCGTCACAATGCGTTTGTGAACGGACGATTCGAGCGCGTCCAGTTCCTTTTCAGCGGGACGCTGGAGGACGACCTGATAGGTCATTGCTTCTTCGCCTTTTCCTTTAAGTAGTCGCGCAAGGGACGGCCAGGTTCGTTGCGGCGTTCTTCGATGATGGACAAGTCCATCAGGTCACGGCGCAGATTTTCATCGCGAATGATGCGTTGAAGCACGGCACGCTTTTCTTCGAGGGGTAAGACTTTGAAGGCTGTCCAAAATACTTCTGCGGTGGCTTGAGTAGTGGTCATTGAGTTGCTCCTTACCTTTTGTGAAAATCACTAATTGCATCATCAGCGAGTCTGTCCAACTTGCCAGATTTGGCGTCGCGCTCGATCTGCTCGTCCTATTTCTGAGCGTAATATTCCTCGAACCACGCGCAGAAACGGGACAAATTTTCGCGAGATAATTCGGCGATGGCTTGTTCGATTTCAGAAAGATTCATCTCAATACCTCTTCTCGATATACTTCACGTCGTCGAGGTCTTTGAAATGTTCATCCTGTGTCCAAAGAGTCGCGTCATTGGCGCGTGCGGTAGCGAGAATCAAACTGTCCGCCATCGGCAGTTTCAAGTCGGCGGACAGTTTGGCGGCGCTCAGGGCGAGCGACTCGTCAAGCTCGATGACCTTTCCCTGCTTCATGTCACTGACGTGAACCTGCGCTTCGTTGATGCCGCTTTGCTGGAGAATCTTTTTGAACGCTTCGTAGAGGCAGATGACAGGCACGAGCAGATTCTTCGTGTCTTCGATGGCGGGGGCGAAGAAATCGGCGTTGCCTCCTTCCGCGAAGTACTCCAGCCAGCCCGAAGAGTCGACGATGTTCATACGCGATCCTGTTCGTCGCGCTCGATTTTTGTGTCAATGCCTTTCAACGATCCGCGCGCCTGCTTGATCGGGCGGACAGGGATGAAGACCACCATGTTATCGTAGGCGATGACGTGCATTTTTTGCCCAGGCTTGACGCGCATTCTTTCGCGAACGGTCAACGGAATAACTACCTGGTATTTTGGGGAAACAGTTACCGCGTCCATACGGAACTCCTATCGAACAAGAAATCGTATGACGATTATATCACCGCTTCGATTTTCTTTTCTGCTTGGATGTAGGGATGGTCGTGGGGCATGGTTAGGAACCCCCTTCCGTCTTCCCCTCGCGAGGCGTCCCGAGCGAAGCGAGTGGGCAAATGCGACAACAGTCGTAGGGATGCGAACAGGAATTTGCGTGTCGAATTTGGGGGAGGCCGGGAGGGGGCCTACTCCTTCATCTTCACGTAGAACAGCGTGCTCCCGTCGATCTCCTGGGTGCGCATCTGGAATACTTCCTTATAACTGGCGATCATGCGCGAGAGTTGGCGGTGGCCGTAGGTGCGCGGGTCGAAGCCGGGGTCGAGTTGGTAGAGGGCGTTGCCCATGTGGTCGAGCCGCGCCCAGCCGTCCTCCTGCACCGCCATCTCGTAGGCCTGGCGGATGATCGGCAGCGGGTCGTTCTCGTTGTCTGTTTCGGGGATGGGAGCGGCGGCGCTGACCGGGGCGGCGGCCGCGCTGCCGGTCTTCTTCCTCGGCTGGCTGCGCTTCTGCGCCGCGGCGCGGTGCGACTTCTGTTCGGCCACCAGGTTCGAGGTGTAGACGAACACATCGCAGGCGTTGACGAACGGCTTGGGCGTCTTCTTCTCGCCGATGCCCATCACGAACGTTCCGGCCTCGCGGATGCGGGTGGCCAGCCGGGTGTAGTCGCTGTCGCTGGAGACAAGGCAGAAGCCGTCCACCACGCCGGAGTGGAGCAGGTCCATGGCGTCGATGATCATGGCGCTGTCGGTGGCGTTCTTGCCGATGGTGTAACGGAACTGCTGCACCGGCTGGACGGCGTGGAAATTGAGCACATCCTTCCACTGGTTCATGCTGGAGGTGGTCCAGTCGCCGTAGATGCGGCGCACGGTCACCAGGCCGTACTTGCCGGCCTCCACCAGCATCTGCGGCAGGAGGTTGGCCTGGGCGTTGTCGCCGTCGATCAGGATGGCGATCTTGTTGCGTGTAATGTGGGTTAATTGTTCTTCGGGCATATTTCTCTTTCTTTCCCGCTGTTGCGGATAAGACACGAATTTCATTCATTATACGGTGTTTTCGGCATTTGTAGGACGGATTGTCAATCCGTCCTGCTTCTCCTCGATCGCCGACATGACGATCCCCAGCGCCGCGACCCCGGCCGCGGCTTTGCCGGTCAAGCGGGGGGCTTTACACTTTCTTCACACACCTGCAACAGCCTTTGTTACAATACGTTTGGAGGCGTTATGTCGAATGCAAAGATCCTGGTGGTGGATGACGAGCCCAGCATCGTCAACCTGGTCAGTTCCTACCTGAAGGCGGACGGTTACGATGTGTTCACCGCCGCCGATGGACCGTCCGGCCTGAAGGCGGCGCGCGCCTACAAGCCCGACCTGGTGGTGCTCGATATCATGCTGCCCGGCATGGACGGGCTTGAGGCGTTGAACCGGCTGCGGCTTGAGTCGCAGGTCTATGTCATCCTGCTGACGGCCCGCACCGAGGAAGTGGACAAGATCGTCGGCCTGTCGGTCGGGGCCGACGATTACGTCACCAAGCCCTTCAGCCCGCGCGAACTGGCGGCGCGCGTCAAGGCCGCCCTGCGGCGCATCCAGTCCGGGCAGGCCGGGCGGACCGAACCGAGCGTGCTGTCCTTCCGCCGGGTGCGGATCGACGGCGGGGCGCGGCTTGTCGCCGTCGACCAGCGGCCGGTCGAGTTGACCGCCATCGAATTCGACCTGCTCACCGCCCTGGCCGAGAACCGGGGCCGGGTGCTCTCGCGGGAACAACTGCTCGAGAAGGTCTGGGGCTACGATTACTTCGGCGATACCCGGGTGGTGGATGTCCACCTCGGGCACGTGCGCCAGAAACTCGGCGACGAGAGACTGATCGCCACCGTGCGCGGGGTCGGTTACCGATTCGAAGACGAGCCGTTATGAAGATCCGCCGCTTGAGCGTGCGCCTGTTCCTTTCCTACCTGGTCCTGTTGCTGGTGACGGTCGGGGTCCTATGGGCCGGCACCCTGCTCAGCCTCCCGGGCGCGTATGGCCGCCAGATGCACAGCAGCGCGCCGATGATGGGCGGTGGGATGGGTCCATGGCAGGGCGGGGGACAGGAGGCGGACCCCGCATCCGAAACCGGCATCCCCCAGTATGCCAACATCCGCAGCATCGTCAGCGAAGCCTTTACCTATGCCCTGCTGGCCGCATTGGGTGTGGCGGTCCTGCTCAGCCTGCTCGTCAGCCGGAGACTGGCCGCCCCCCTGAAGGCCATGACGCAGGCCAGCCGGCGCATCAGCGAAGGCCGCTACAACGAGCGCGTCCCGGCCGCCGGGAGCGATGAACTCGGCCAGATGGCGGAGAGTTTCAACCAGATGGCGGGGGCGCTCGAGCAGGTGGAGGCGATGCGCCGGCAGTTGATCGGCGACGTGACCCACGAACTGCGCACCCCCCTGACCACCATCAAGGGCTCGATGGAAGGCCTGATGGACGGGGTGCTCCCGGCCACCGCCGACACCTACCAACAGATCCACCAGGAGGCCGGCCGCCTCAGCCGCCTGGTTGACGATTTGCAGGAACTCAGCCGGGTCGAAGCCCGCACCTATGCCCTGGATATCCGCCCGTTGGAGGTTTCCCGGCTGGTGGATAGCGTCGTGCGGCGGCTTTCCCGTTCCTACGAGGGCAAGGGCGTGGCGCTGACCTCCAGCCTGCCTCCGGGCGGACTCTCCATCCTGGCGGACGAGGACCGCATCCTGCAGGTGCTGATCAACCTGGCCGGGAACGCCCTCCAGTACACGCCGCAGGGCGGCAGGGTCGAGATCCTGGCAGCCGGGCGCGAGCAGGAAGTGGATATTTCGGTGCGCGACAACGGCATCGGCATCCCCCCGGGGCACATCGGCCACATCTTCACCCGTTTCTACCGGGTGGACAAATCCCGCTCACGCCAGCATGGCGGGGGGAGCGGGATCGGCCTGACCATCGCCCGCCACCTGGTGGAAGCGCAGGGCGGGACGATCCGGGCGGAGAGCGCCGGCGAAGGCCAGGGCAGCGCTTTCACAGTTACGCTGAAAAGAGCCTGATGTTTCGGGTGATGACCCCCTGGTATTAAGATGGATTGGCGTGATATGGAAAAGCCCGGTCGACGGGCTTTTTGTATCGGGTTGGGATGGGGTGCCAGGTCAGGGGATGGGTTCCACCACGCCGGTCTGTTCCGGGTCGCCCAGGAAGAGGCCGGCCTCGCGGCAGGATTCCTGGAACGCGAAGGCAGCCAGGCCTTCGCCGGAGACCACATCCACCTGGATGCTGGTGTCCACCTGGAACTGGGTATCGACCGTCAATTTCAGGATTACCTGGTGGAAGGACGGCAGGCTGGCGATACAGACAGTCTTGTCGGGATGGACCCGGTCCTCATCCAGCGCCTCCAGGGTGGCGCAGACCTGGGTCAGGCCTTCGGCGCTGTAGTTGCGCAGCCGGGTGTAGGCGTTGGTCACTTCGCCCATCTGGTGACGGAGGTCGAGGCTGGTATTGCAGCCGATGACCTCCACTGCCAGCGGTGGAAGGGGTGTGAAGGTGGGGCTCGGGCTGGGGGTGGGCGAGGCGGTCTCGGTTGGCGTCGGGCTCCCGGTCGCGCCGCTAGCCGTCCCGGTGGCTGTCACGGTGGCGCTCGGGAAGACGACCACCGGCGTCGGCGGGACGATCAGCGGCGTGCGGGAGGGCTGCGGCGTCGCCAGCGGCGGCTGGTAGGGGGCGGGCGTCCAACTACAGGCGGCGAGTAGGATGGCCGGGAGCAGGGCGGCAGTCAGTTTGGCTTTCATATTCCCATTATATAACGAGTGGGCGGTTTGTTGACTCGTCCTTCCTTATGCTGTAAACTCACTACATATCCCATACTCGGAGGCAGACCATGGCAAAAAAGAAGAACGGTTACCGTTGGCTGGTGGTGGGGATCTTCCTGGCATTCATGCTTCTGCACCAGATCGATAAACAGTTGATCAACCCGCTCCTCCCGGACATCATGTCCGAGTTCGAGATCACCAAGACCCAGATGGGTGGGGTGATGACCGGGGCGATGCTGGTCGGCACCATCCTCTACCCGCTCTGGGGATTCCTCTACGACCGCTTCGCCCGTTCCAAGTTGCTGGCGCTGGCATCGTTCATCTGGGGCGCAACCACCTGGTTGAGCGCCATCGCCCGCACCTTCCCGCTCTTCGCCGCCACCCGCGCCTCGACCGGCATCGACGACTCTTCCTATCCGGGCCTCTACAGCCTGGTGGCCGATTACTTCGGGCCGCAGATGCGCGGCAAGATCTACGGCCTGCTGCAATTCACCCAGCCTTTCGGCTACCTGGTGGGGATGATCCTGGCGCTGATGGTCGCACCGGCGCTTGGCGGCTGGCGCTCGGTCTTCTACCTGACCGGCGGTTTGGGGTTGCTGGTGGCGGTTGCCATCTTCTTCGGGGTCAAGGAACTGCCGCGCGGCCAGGCTGAACCCGAGTTGCAGAACCTGGAGATCGGCCAGTACCGTTTCTCCTGGGCGCAGGCAAAGGAGGTCTTGAAGAAGCGCACCATGTGGTTCGTCTTCCTGCAGGGCTTCGCCGGCGTCTTCCCGTGGAATGTGATCACAGTCTGGTTCTTCACTTACCTGGCCGAGGAACGCAACTACGACCAGAATGGCATCCTCTTCACCATGGCGCCGATCATCATTGTCCTGGCCCTCAGTTACATCCTGGGCGGGACGCTCGGCGACTGGGCATTCAAGCGCACGCCGAAAGGCCGCATCCTGGTCTCCAGCGCCGGTGTCCTGCTCGGGGCGGTTTTCCTTTATTTCGCCATCAACACCCCGATCGAGGCCGCCAACGCCTTCTTTGTCCTGATGACGCTGACCGCCATCTTCATGCCGATGTCTTCGCCCAACGTCATCTCGACCGTCTTCGACGTGACGGCGCCGGAGGTGCGCAGCACCGCCCAGGCGGTGGAATACTTCATCGAGAGCAGCGGCGCGGCCTTTGCGCCTCTGCTGGCCGGCATCATCGCCGATGCCGCCAACCTTCAGACCGCCATCCTGGTCATCTGCATCAGCGCCTGGTTGCTGTGCTTCGTCTTCTACCTGGGTGCGTTGTTCTTCGTGGAGAAGGATGTCAAGTCCCTGCGCAGCATGATGGCTGAACGCGCCGTGCAGGAGAAAGCGCGCCAGGCCGGATAGAACCTGCCGGTTGCAGGCCGCACCCTGCAACCGGTATTTTTTTTATGGAGATCATCCAGGTCGATCCAACCCGGAAACAGCAAGTGCGCGCCTTCCTGGCGCTGCCCTTCCGCCTGTATGCCCGGACCCCGCAATGGGTCCCGCCGCTGGAGGGGGAGTCCCGCCTCGTCCTGGACCGGGGACGGCGCCCGTTCTACCGGCATTCGGCGGCCGCCTTCTTCCTGGCCCTGCGCAATGGGCGGACGGTTGGACGGCTGGCCGTGCTCGATAACCGCCGCTACAACGATTTCAACCGGAGCGCCGCCGCCTTTTTCACCCTGTTCGAGTGTGAGGACGACCCGGAAGCCGCGCGGGACTTGTTTGGACAGGCCTTCGCCTGGGCGCGCGCCCGCGGCCTGGCCGAGATCCTGGGCCCGAAGGGCTTTACCCCGCTGGATGGTTTCGGGCTGCTGGTAAAGGGATTCGAACACCGCCCGGCTTTCGGCCTGCCGTACAACCCGGCCTATTATCCCGCCCTGGTGGAAAGCCTGGGTTTCCACACCTCGAGCGAGGTCGTTTCCGGGTACCTCAACCCGGGGTTGCAATTCCCGCCGCGCATCCACGATCTGGCCGACCGGCTGCGCGCCCGGCGCGGGCTGACCATCGCCCGCTGCCGATCCCGCCGCGAGTTACGGCGGCTGGTGGCGCACCTCAAGGAGTTGTACAACGGTTCGCTGGAAGGGACGAGTGGCAACTATCCCCTGACCGATGAAGAAGTCGACGGCATGGCGGGGCAGTTGCTCTGGCTGGCAGACCCGAGGCTGGTCAAGATCGTCCTCAAGGGGGATCAACCGGTCGGCTTCCTGCTGGCGTATCCGGATGTCTCCGCTGCCATGCAGCGCATCCGGGGCCGGTTGTGGCCGTTTGGCTGGCTGGCGCTCCTGCTCGAACTGCGCCGCACCGAATGGCTCAACATCAATGGCGCCGGGCTGCTCCCGGAATACCGCGGCTCCGGTGGGACAGCAATCCTATATAGCGAGTTGTTCAAGTCGGTCAGTGAGAACCCGCGTTTCCGCCACGCCGAGGTGGTGCAGATCGGCGTGGAGAACGACCGGATGCAACGCGAGATGGAGAATTTTGGGATCGATTTCTACAAGATGCACCGGGTCTACCATCTGGCATTGTGATCCAATTGACAGGGAGGTCCGTATGGTCAAAATCGTTGCAGATACCACGTCCGGCCTGCCGCGCGAGACTGCCGCCCGGCTGGGCATCCCGCTCGTCCCGCAGGTCGTCATCTTCGGGGAACAGTCCTTCCGTAACGATGCTGAACTGGATACGGCCACATTCCTGTAAAAACTGAAAGCCTCGAAGGAGCACCCCAAAATCGCCGCCCCGCCCCCGGCGCTCTATAATCCCATCTACGAAGAAGCCAGGAAGCGCGGCGAGAGTGTCATCGTCATCGCGCCTTCCGCCAGGGTCAGTGGGACGGTGCGGGCCGCGAGCGTTGCGGCGCAGGATTTCCCCAACCTGGATGTGCGGGTGGTGGATTCGCTCACGATTGCCGGAAACCTCGGTTCGCTGGTCCTGATGGCGCACGAGTGGGCCAGGTCCGGCATGGACGCGGACGCCATTATTGCAAAACTGGCGGAGCGCATTGCCTGGGGCTGCATCTACTTCCTGGTCGATACCCTCGAATATCTGCAAAAGGGCGGGCGCATCGGCGGGGCGAAAGCCCTGTTGGGGGAACTGCTCCAGGTCAAGCCAATCCTCACCGTGCGGGAGGGGCAGGTGGAACCGTTCGAACAGCAGCGCACCAAGAAACGCGCCCGGGCGCGCCTGGTCGAGATCGTCGAGGAACAATGCCCTCGCACGCCGGAGGCGCACCTGTGCGTGATGCAAGCCGATGCCCTGGAGGAAGCCCGCGAACTGGCATCCGGTTTGGAAGCCAGCGCCGGGATTACCGGCATCCCCATCTATGAACTTCCCCCAGCCATCGTCGTCCATGGCGGGCCAAAGGCGATGGCGGTCGGTTTCTTCGTCTAAAAAAAAATAACAAAGACGGCCGAGCAGCCGTCTTTGTTATTCCAGATTCACGCTGTTATTCGGCCGGGTACAGCACCAGGCCGACCGTCCCGGGACCGAAATTGGCCGCCAGGGAGATGGATAGGTCGACCAGCAGGATGTCTTTGAAATTGAACCGTTTCCTGGCTTCGGTGACCATGGCTTTCCCGGCTTCGAGGTCGCGGGCGTGGAGTACGCCCAGGAAGACCGGTTTCGAGCCGAATTCCTCGGCCGCCATGGCGATCACCCGTTCCAGCGCCGCCTTGCGGGTGCGGACTTTCTCCACCATATCTACCAGGCCATCCTTGAGCACTGCAATCGGTTTGACGTTCAGCGCTGAGGCCAGGGCGGCCGAGAGGGTGCCTACGCGTCCGCTCATGCGGGCGTACTCGAGGGTGTCCAGTGTCAGGATGACCCGCACTTTATCCCGGATGCCCTCCAGGTACTTTACGATCTGCTCCACGCTTTTTCCTGCCCGCTCCATCTTTCGGGCTTCCCGGCACATCAGCCCCAGGCCGAGCGAGCCGCCGGTCGAATCGACCGGGATGACATGGAAGAGGTCTTTGACTTCCTGCATGGCTGCCACCGCCGAGGCGTAGGTGCCGGATAGTTTACTGGTGACGTGGATCGACAGGATCGTGTCGCCTTTGGCGGCGATCCTCTTGTAGAATTCGACGAACTGGTGTGGGGAAGGTTGCGAGGTCTTGGGGATCTTTTTTGATTCTTCGACGAGTTTATAGAAGCCCTCGTTGTCCAGGTCGACGTATTGCAGGTATGTTTTTTCACCGAACTGGATGTTGATGGGAATTACGTTAATATCGAATTCCTGTTCCCATCCAGGCGGGATGTCGGCTGCCCCATCGGTCACGATTCGTAACATGGTCTGTCTCCTTGGTTGGCACGGATAAGTGAGTTCCCAGCCAGCCTGGACGCGATCCATTGGTTCGGCTGCTCATTGCTGGAATGGCTGGTTTCATCAATATAAACCCCTCCTGTGACCGGGAGTTCTTCCATTACATCCGTCCGTCCGCTCTGAAATCCGTAAAAAGTGCTTATGGTATAATTCGCACGCTATTCCGAAATTCCCCACGTATCGTGGTTCTCAGGAGTGTACTTATGTCTGGACACAGCCATTGGGCAACCATCCGCCGTAAAAAGGGCGCGGCAGATGCCAAGAAAGGCGCCATCTTCACCCGCCTGGCGCGTGAAATCGTCATGGCGGCGCGCGATGGCGGCGGAGACCCGGAGACGAATGTCCGGCTGGCGCTGGCGGTCGAAAAAGCCCGCGCCGGGAACATGCCGAAGGATAACATCGAGCGCGCCATCCGGCGCGGTTCGGGCGAAGATAAAGACGCCGCCGCCATCGAGGAGATCACCTTCGAAGGTTACGGGCCGCACGGCGCCGCCCTGATGGTGGATTGTGTGACCGACAACCGCAACCGGACGATCGCCGAAGTCCGTCATATCTTCAGCCGCTCCGGCGGTAACATGGCCGAGGCCGGGGCGGTCGGCTGGCAGTTTGCCCGCAAGGCCTATTTCTCCTTCCCCGCCAGCGAATTGAACTACGACAAGGCTTTCGAACTCGGCATCGAGGCTGGCGCGGACGATGTGCTGGACGCCGGCGAGTCCATCGAGGTCATTGCCCCGGTCGAGTCCTTCAAGACCCTCGGCGATGCCCTGCGTGACCGCAACGTGACTCCGGACGAATCCGGCCTGCGCCTGATCGCCAAGCAGGAGATGGACCTGCCGGTCGATGCCACCCTCTCGGTCATGCGCATCATCGAAGCCCTCGAAGAACTCGATGATGTCCAGAATGTGTACCATAACGTGAAACTTTCCGAGGAGGCGCTGGCAGCCCTCGAGGCGGAATAGGATGGCTTTCGTTCTCGGCATCGACCCGGGAACCGCCACCACCGGCTACGGCCTGGTGCGGGAGGGGCGCGACGGCAGCCTCGAAATGGTTGCGTTCGGCGTCGTCCAGACCCCGGCCGGGGAATCCGCCCACCGTCGGCTGGCGACGCTCTACCATCGATTGCAGGAGATCCTCCTTCTCCACCGGCCGGATTCGGTCGCAGTGGAGAAGTTGTTTTTCCAGCGCAATGTCAGCACGGCCCTCGCGGTCGGCCAGGCACGCGGCGTGGCGATGCTTGCCATTGCCGAGGCCGGCCTGGATGTCTTCGAGTACACGCCCAACGAGGTCAAGCAGGCCGTGGCAGGCTACGGGTCGGCGGGGAAGCGCCAGGTGCAGGAGATGGTGCGGACCCTGCTCGTACTGCCCGAGATCCCGCGCCCGGATGATGCTGCCGACGCCCTGGCGGTGGCGATCACGCATTTGAACACGCGGCGATACGAAACCGGAGATGAACGGAGGTAGACAGAGATGATTGCGACCCTGCGAGGAGAAATCACCCAGATCGAAGACAACGCCGTCATCGTCGAGACCGGCGGCGTGGGGCTGCGCGTCTTCGTCCCCGCCCCGCTGCGGACCCGGATGCAGGCCGGCGAAGCGACGCTGCTCTACACCCACCTGGTCGTCCGCGAGGACGCCTGGAACCTGTATGGCTTCGAGACCCAGGCCGACCGCAGCCTGTTCAACCTGCTGCTCGGCGTGGACGGCGTTGGGCCGCGCACGGCGCTGGCGGTCATGTCGGGCGCGACGCTGGATATAATTCAGCGCGCCGTCTTCGGCGAGGAGCCGGATTTGCTGGGACGCGTCCCCGGCGTGGGCAAGAAGACCGCCCAGAAGATCGCCCTGTATCTCAAGGACCGGCTCAAGCCCAGCGACACGCTCCAGGCGGTGGCGGCCATGTCCGACGCCGATTCCGAGGTCCTGGCGGCGTTGACGGCGCTGGGCTACTCGGTGGTCGAGGCCCAGACCGCCATCCAATCCATTCCAAAGGATGCTCCGGGAGAGGTGGAGGAGCGCTTGCGGCTGGCGCTGCAGCAGTTCACGGGGAGATAGCCAGACTAGAAGCAAAGAGAAGCGGGCGGAATCCTTAGCCCGTTTTTGTTTTAACGCAAAGGCGCAAAAAATATAACCGGAGATGAACAGAGATGAACCGGTTTTCTTTGCGCCCTGGCGGTTTCGGGTTGGAAGTTTTTGCAGTGGACTCACAGTATAATCCGGCGAGGTTCTGATTACGAGGAGAAGTTATGCTCTCACAAAAATTGGCTTTTATTGGCTCCGGCGCGATGGGCGAGGCGATGATTGCCGGCCTGCTGCGCGGCGGACTGGCCGAACCGCAATCTTTGCTCGCCTCCGACACGCGCCGCGAACGCGTGGACGAACTGGCGCAGAGATACGGCGTCCGGCCTTTTACCGACAACCATGCCGCCGTCTCCGGCGCGGACGTGGTGGTGCTGTCGGTCAAACCACAGCGGCTGACCGAAGTCCTGCACGATCTGAAAAGCGCGATCCCGCCCCAGGCGCTGGCGCTGTCCATCGTGGCCGGGGCGACCATCGAGAAGATCGGTAAGGGACTGGCGCACAAGGCCGTCGTCCGCTCGATGCCCAACACCCCGGCGCAGATCGGCGAGGGGATTACTGTCTGGATGCCGTCCGCGGCGGTCGACGCAGCGCAGAAGGAAACGGTGCGCGTCCTCCTGGGCGCCTTCGGCGAGGAGATGATGGTGGACGATGAGACCTACCTCGACATGGCCACCGCCCTCTCCGGCACCGGCCCGGCCTATGCCTTCATGTTCATGGAAGCCATGATAGACGCCGGCGTTCACATGGGCTTCCCGCGCCACATCTCCGAGCGGCTCGTCGTCCAGACCCTGCGCGGGGCGGTGGATTACTATGAAATGGTAAACAAGCAGAGCGGCGTCCACGTGGCGGCGCTCAGGAACCAGGTCACCTCGCCGGGTGGGACGTCGGCGGAGGCGCTGTATTACCTCGAGAAGGCCGGCTTCCGCACCGCCGTCTCGCGCGCCATCTGGGCCGCCTACCAGCGTTCGCTCGAACTGGGACGCGAGAAACCGGTCCACATCCCGGAGAAGGACACCGGAGAAACCTGATAAAGCAGAACGGGTTTTACCACATAGCGCACGGAGAGCGCAGAGTTTTCAAAGGGGTTTCCAATGATACACTTGCCGGAATTCATCGCCCTGCCCCTGTTCCGCCGCATCTACCCGCTTGTTCGCAAATCGGAAGGCAGCCTTGCGCCGTCCGTCCGCCGCCGGGTCGTCCCGGTTGATCCGCAGGCCGCCTACGAGTTCAACCGGCTGTTCAACGCCAGCCTGCCCTTGCAGGCTAAGCAGTCGATCGAAAATGACCTCCCGTATCCCAAACTTGATTTCCTCAACCACCTGTGCGACTGGCGCGGGCTGGTGGCGCACGGCACGAACAGACCGGACCTGGAAGTATTGCAGCCGGTCCGCTACAACGCCGATTCGTCCGAGTTCGGCAACCGCCAGCAAATCTTCTGCTCTCCGGACGCCATCTGGGCGATGTGGTTCGCCATCCTGGACAAGACCAAGTACCGGACAACGCGCAATGGCTGCGTCGGCGTCGGCAGCGAGGCGAGGCTGGAAAAGTATTACCATTTCGAACTCCCGCACGACCTGAAGGGCCAGTTCCCGTTCGTTGCCGGGACCCTCTACCTGGCGCGCGCCGAGTATTTCCCCTCCCGGCTCCGCATCCAGGCGCTGAACATCTCCGGCGGCGACTTCGAGGATGGGGCGGCGCCGAGCCGGTCACGCCGCTGGCGAAGATCAACGTGGAGCCGCAGGATTTCCCGTACCTGGAGCAGGTGCAGTATTGCATCTAGCCGGGCGGATTCTCCCGGTTTGTCGTTGGTATAATTCGGGGCGTCCAGAGATTTCATATCCCTTGCGTTCATCTGTGACCATACTACATGTCCCTCATCACTGCCTCCAATCTCTCCAAATCCTATGGACCGGTCGATATTTTTGCCGGGGTTACATTTGCCGTCCCCAAAGGCGCACGCCTGGCGCTGGTTGGGCCGAACGGCTGTGGGAAGACCACCCTGCTGCGTATCCTGGTCGGGCTGGAAGAACCGTCCGGTGGGACTCTGGGGCGCACCAGGAAGGTCCGCCTCGGTTATCTCCCGCAGGAGGCCGAGTTCGAATTGGATGGGACTCTCTGGGAAATATGCGAGTCCGTCTTCGAACATTTCAAGTCCGAGCAGGCCGAACTGACCCGCCTCGAGTCGCTCATGGCGGACCCGGCCCAGTCGGAGCAGGCTTTGGCGAAATATGGACCGCTCCAACAGTCCTTCGAGCAACGCGGCGGGTATGCCTACCAGGCCCGCATCAAGCAGGTACTGGGCGGTCTCGGCTTCGACCAATCCGATTACACCCTGCCGCTGGCTCACCTCTCCGGCGGGCAGCGCACGCGGGCCTACCTGGCCTACCTGCTGCTCTCCAATCCCGACCTCCTGCTGCTGGACGAACCCACCAACCATCTCGATATCGCTGCAGTGGAATGGCTGGAAGGCTACCTGGGCCAGTGGGAAGGGGCGGCGGTCATCGTCTCGCATGACCGGTATTTCCTCGACAAGGCGGCCAACGGCATCCTCGAGATGGCATTTGGCGCGACCGAGTTCTATCCAGGCAACTATTCCGCCTACCTGCAGACCCGAGAACTGCGCTGGGAACACCGCCTCGAGGTGTTCACCGCCGAGAAGGAAAAACTTCTCAAGGATGTCGAATACATCAAGAAGAACATCTCCGGCCAGAATGTCAGCCAGGCCAAGGGGAAACTGCGCCGGTTGAGCCGCATTGTCCAGGCCATCGAACAGGTGGGGATGGAAGCCGTCCTGAACCAGAAATGGGCGGAGACGGTCGAGGAGGTGACGGTTGCCACATCGCCTTTCGGCGTGGATGAGGCGGAACGGCGCGTGCGCGCCCTCAGGCCGCCCCTCCGCACCCTGCCGCACCTGCACCTGAACCTGCGCCTGGCCGAGCGCTCCGGCGAATTGGTCCTGCGGACGAAAAACCTGCAGGTTGGGTACCCGGGGCGGCTGCTCTTCCGGTCGCCTGATATCGTCCTGCGGCGGGGCGGCTGCGCGGCCCTGATCGGACCGAACGGCGCAGGCAAGACCACCTTCCTGCGCACCATCCTAGGCCAGATCCTGCCGTTGGCCGGCGAAGTGACGCTTGGCGCATCCCTCAAGATCGGTTACTTCGCCCAGGCGCATGAAGGTCTCGATCCGGGGAATACCATTTTCCAGGAGATCGACCGCCTCATGCCGCACTGGCTGC
>VGNO01000012.1 GCA_016865985.1 Chloroflexota bacterium
TGCCGAAATGTACCCGCAAATCCTGGTGACGATGCTCTGCGTCGTCACCTTTGTACTACGCCGGATGATCAAGCCTGCCTTCCAACGCTCTGCGTCGGAACGAGGAGTAAGCCGACGGTCAAAAAACATGCCGGGTCGAAGATAGATGATCCCTGTATACGGTTGGGCATTCAAAACAGCCAAGCCGCCGAAGTCGCTATCATGGGTTAGTACGACGCGTTTCGATTCCTGCGCCATGCGAAGGATTTTGATATCGGGCAAGCCGTAACGCTCTTGCGTCGCGATAGACAAAATATCGCATCCCTGTTCAAGCAGGAATGCGACGACACCAGAGTGGATATTTTCATCAGCCAGCAGGGGGAAATCCAGCGGTCTCATGCCCCAACTTTTATATTCAACAAAATTTCATTCTTGACGGCCTGTGCTGCATATTTCAGGGCTTCTTCGAGCGCTTTGTTTGTTAATTGAGGGTATGCCTGGATGATCTCGTCGCGTGTCGCTCCACTGGCGATCAGTTCGAGAATGAACTCCACGCTCAGGCGTGTGCCGCGCACGTGGGGTTTTCCATTGAGCACATTCGGATCGAAGTCAATATAGTGAAACATGCCGGTCTCTCCTTGTTGCCCCGTGATTATTCTGCTTATTGATACACCACCGGCTCCACCCGCACATTCTCCTCCCCCACCACGGCCTGGAGCTTCTCCAGCAGTTCCGGGCAAAGGTGGGTGGTCTCGTTCGGGAATTCGATCAGGTGGCCTTTGCCATCCTCGAAAATATGGAAAGTGAAATGGTCACGGCCGGGGTAAGAGATGAACGTCCCGTGCAGGCGCTGGATGCGCCGGATGTCGCGCTGTTTATCGCCATTTGGGCGCAGCAGGATGGTGACCAGTTGCGGCGGGTGGTCGGCTTCCATCGGCGCAGCCAGTCCGCGCGCCGGCATGGTCACGGCTGGAGGCAGGGTATCGGGCGGCTTCTCCCCTCCGGCGCTGCCGGGAACGGCGGATGAGGCAGGCGGTTCCGGTTCCGGATGGCTTTCCTTATCCAGGTACTTCGGGTCGAAACCGGGCTCGAGTTCGGCAGCCTGGACGGCCACATAACCGGCCGGGGATGCAAACCCATCCCAGCCGGGCGGGAATGCTTCCGGCGGGGGCGGCAGGTTGTCGCTGCCTCCCGGCGAGTTTTGCGGTCCATGGACGGGAGGCGGCTGCGCTGGCGGCGTCCTGGCCGGTCGGTAGGCGGCCTTCGTCTCGCTGACGCCCGGCTGCCCGCGTCCTTTACTGGCAGGTGGTTCCTCGAGCGGGACGGTGATGTCGATCTCGGTGCGGATCGAGTCCACCAGGACCTTGGGCGGCGTGGACTGGGCGTCCACTTTCCCGTCCGCGATGATGAGCATGCCGGCCTCCAGGCTGGTCTCGTACCGGCCCCAGGCACGCGGGAAGACCACTAGTTCGATGTTGCCCTGGATATCCTCGATCGTCACCCAGCCCATCATGCTGCCGGTCTTGGTCTGGTGCGGGCGGATGGAGGTCACCAGCCCGGCGACACGCGCCTTCTCCTGGTGTTCCGCCTCCGCCAACTGTCCTGAGAAATGGGTGACCACCTGGGTGAGCAGCGCCATCTGGGAGGCGAGGGGGTGCTCGGAAATATAAATGCCAATCAGTTCGCGCTCCCAGTTGAGCAGTTCGCGCCGGTCGAGGTCGGGCAAAGAGGGGAGGACGATCTGTTCGGAGACGCCGGTCCCCGCCCCGAAGAGGCTCATCTGGCCTGCCTGTTCGGCGCGGAAGTGCGAGCCGCTGACCGCCACCAGTTGTTCGGAAGCGGCCAGTATCGCCGGGCGCGTCCCGAAGGAGTCCAGCGCGCCAGCCTTGACCAGGCACTCCAGGACGCGCTTGCCGGCGGCGCGCAGGTCCACCCGGCGGGCGAAGTCGTTCAGGTCGGCGAAGGGTTTTTCGCGGCGGGCCTTCAGGACCAGATCGACCGGGGCCTGGCCGACGTTCTTGATGGCGCCCAGCCCGAAGCGGATGGCGGGTTTTTTATCCAGGCGGTCTTCGATGATGAAGTCCCATTCACTGCTGTTCACATCCGGCGGCAGGACATCGATACCCATGCTGCGGGTATCGGCCACATAGTAGGCTACTTTTTCGATCTGGTTCTTGGCGACCGAGAGCAGGGCGGTCATATACTCGGCCGGGTAGTGGCGTTTCAGGTAGGCAGTCTGGACGGCGATCACGCCATAATCCGCGGCGTGGCTCTTGTTGAAGCCGTAACGGGCGAATTCCTCCCAGTCGCTGTAGATGGCCTGGGCCGTCTCCTGGGGGATGCCGCGCGCTGTTGCGCCAGCCACGAATTTGCCGCGGTGCTTCTCGATCTCCTTCTGTTTTTTCTTGGAGATGGCGCTGCGCAACTCGTCCGATTCTGGCGCGGTATAACCGGCCAGTTCGACCGCCGCCCGCATCAACTGCTCCTGGTAGACCGGGATGCCGAAGGTGGAACCGAAGATGGGTTCCAGCGCCGGGTGGCGGTATTCGGCGGCCGTCTCGCCGTGCATGCGGCTGATGTAATCGGGGATGAAGTCCATCGGGCCGGGACGGAAGAGCGCCACCATGTCGATGACATGTTCGAGGGCGGTGGGTTTCATCTGCACCAGCCAGCGGGTCATGCCGGTGCCTTCCACCTGGAAGACGCCGGCCGTCTGGCCTTTGCCGAGCAGTTCGAAGGTGGCGCGGTCGTCGAGCGGGATGTTCCCCAGGTTGAACTTTTTCCCATGCCGCTGCTGGATCAGGTCACAGGCGCGCGCCATGATGGTCAGCGTGGCCAGGCCGAGGAAGTCCACCTTGAGCAGCCTGAGCCGCTCGAGGATGCCCATTTCGAACTGGGTGACGGTTTTTACCGGGGTCTCCTCGGAGTTGCTGGTCGGGCGGTTCAGCGGCAGGTACTCGATCAACGGCTGGTCGGAGATCACCACCCCGGCGGCATGCGTCCCGGCATTGCGGACGACCCCCTCCATCCGGGCGGCCGTATCGAGCCAGTCGCGCATCGTTTCGGATGAATCGCGGACGGACTTCAGTTCCGGTGATTTTTCGATCGCCTCCAGCAGCGGGACCGGTTTGCCGGGGATGTTGGGCACCAGTTTGGCGACCCGGTCCACTTCGTTGAGCGGGATGTCCATCACCCGCCCCACGTCGCGCAGGGCGGCGCGCGCCCCCAGCGTGCCGAAGGTGATGATCTGGGCCACCTTATCCTGTCCGTATTTATTGACGGCGTATTCCAGCATCTCGGCGCGGCGGTCGTCGCGGAAGTCCAGGTCGATGTCGGGCATCGAGATGCGGCCCGGGTTGAGGAAGCGTTCGAAGATCAGGTCGTGCTGCAGGGGGTCGACCAGGGTGATGTCCAGGCAGTAGGCGACGATCGAACCGGCGGCAGAGCCGCGGGCGTTGTACCAGATGCCGCGCTGCCGGGCGTGGCGGCACAGGTCCCAGACGATCAGGAAGTAGGCATCGAAGCCCATCTGGTGGATGATCTCAAGTTCATAATCGAGGCGTTCCCGCACCCGGGGCGCTTCGGCCTGCTCGTGGTAGCGGCGCCGGCGCCCGTCCTCGCACAGCGAGCGCAGGTACCCCTCCACCGTGTCGCCAACCGGGACTTCGAACTGCGGCAGGCGGTACGTGTCCACTTCCAGGTTGACGTTGCAGCGGTCTGCGATCGACTGGGTGTTGGTGAGCGCCGCCGGCACTTCGCCGAAGATGGCCGCCATTTCCTGGGCCGAGCGCAAGTAGAAGGACTCGGGTTCGTAGCGCATCCGGTCCGGGTCTGTGAGCAGTTTCCCGGTCTGGATCGCCAGCAGGACATCCTGCAGGCGGGAATCTTCCCGGTTGATATAGTGGACATCGTTGGTGGCAATATAGTTGGCGTTGTAGCGCGGGCCGAGTTCGATCAACTGGCGGTTGATGCGCTCCAGTTCGGGCATGTTGTGTTCTTGCAATTCGAGGAAAAAGTTATCCTTGCCGAAGACTTCGTAATACCAGTCGAGGGTCCGGCGCGCCTTGTCCACCTGTCCCTGCTCGAGCAGGCGCGGCACCTCGGCAGACATGCAGCCGGAGGAGCAGATCAAACCGCCGGCGTGCCGGGCCAGGAATTCCTTGTCGATGCGGGGGTAGTAGTAGAAACCTTCCGTCTGGGCGGCGGAGGCGATCTTGAGCAGGTTTTGGTAACCTGCCTGGTTCTCGGCCAGCAGCAGCAGGTGGGTGGATTTTTTGTCCTCCTGCGGGTCGCGCTCCTTCATTGTCCTGGCAGCCATGTAGGCTTCGATGCCGATGATCGGCTTGATGCCGGCCTCCCTGGCCGAATGGTAGAACTCGATCACCCCGTACATGGAGCCGTGGTCGGTGACGGCCAGGGCGTTCATCTCCAGTTCCCTGGCGCGTGCCACCAACTTCTTGATGTTCGAGAAGCCGTCGAGCAGGGAGTATTCGGTGTGGACGTGGAGGTGGGTGAAGGACATGGGTTCGACCGGGCCGTTTGCAGGGGACGGGTTCGAATGGATTATAGCACGCAGGAAAGTACGGCAACCCCACAGGTCTCTTAAAAAATCCATCGAACATGGGTTCGATGAAACTCTCGCGCCCAAGCCGGCGCTTTTTCCTTCATCCACCCGGGTAGAAAAACTGTCCGCAAACGCGTCTGGTTGCGGACAGGGGGTTATGGCTTGCGCGGGGTGGCAGAGGTTCAGGCTGTAACCGGTTCCACTTCCTCTTCGTCTTCATTTTCACCTTCACCAACGAGGAAACCGCTGTCTTTCAGGTCCTTCAGGTCGGCAATATCCATCCCGCTGTTCCTCATGTCTACCAGTTCGTCTACATTGATGCCCGGGTCGACGGCGCGCGCCTGTGCAACGTATTCTGGGCTGATCTTGTGGATGGCGAGTTCCACCAGTTCGTCCATGTCGATCCCGCCCAGGCCGGCCTCGTGGATGGCGTGGATGTATTCCGGTGTGACCTTGTGGATGGCAAGTTCAACGATCTCGTCCAGGTCCAGGTCGAAACCGGTATCCCGCAGGGTGCGGATGTATTCCGCTGTAACCTTGTGGATGGCGCATTCGACGATCTCGTCCGTGTCCAGGTCGGTGATGCCGGCCTGGCGCAATCCCAGGATGTATTCCGGTGTGACCTTGTGGACGGCTAGTTCGACCAGGTCTTCCAGTTCGATATCATCTATCCCGGCCTCGCGCATGACGCGGATGAAATCCGGCGCGACCTTGTGGATGGCGCACTCGACGATCTGGTCTGTATCCAGGTCGGTAATGCCGGCCTCCCGCATGGAGCGGATATATTCCGGCGTGACCTTGTGGATGGCGAACTCGGTCAGGGTGTCCGGATCCAACTCATCCAGCCCGGTCTCCCTCATCTGGCGGATATACTCGGGCGTGACCTGATGGATGCGCAGGTTGACCAGTTCGTCCACATCCATGTCGTCGAAACCAAGTTCGGCCATGCCGCGCACGTAATCGGGTGTCACCTGGTGCAGGCGCAGTTCCTGTAATTCTGACAGTTTCACCTTGTCGATCCTGAGTTTGCGCAGTTCGGCGGCCAGGCTGGCTCCTTCGCTGGCCGAATACCCGCTGGCAATGACCGGGCTCGACGCGCTTGTCCGGCCTGGCTGGGGGCGGGGTTCGCTGGCGTCCAGCGCTTTGAGCAACTGCTCAGCCTGATCGGCGTTGACCTTGCCTTCCGAAAGCATTTCGAGAATCTGGAGGCGTTCTTTTTGGATGTCCATGGTATCTCTCCTGATGGATTACGGGTTCTTCTCGCCCAGTTGCGTGAGCAGGCGGGTGGCTTCGGCCACATCGATCTCCCCCTGGGCGAGACGGGCGAGGATCTCCTGCCGGCGCGCCGGCAGCCCTTCCGGGTCGGGTTCGGTTTCGTATCCCAGTTCGGCGATCACCTCATCCAGCCGTCGCCGGATGATCCAGTAGGATTCGCCGCTGGCGCGTTCCATCTCCTTGACGTTTCCCCGGTTGAGGATGAACGTCTCCAGGAAGCGCAGGCTCTCGTTGGAGAGCCGCAGGAACGGGTTGATCTCGAACAGGCCGACCACGTTCGTCTCACACTTTGTGCAACTCAACTGGGTGACTACGAGTGGGGAGGAACAACTGGGGCATTTCCGCGGGATGATGCTCATAGAGGCTCCTTCGGGGACGAGTTTAGCGCTAATTTGCCTTAATGTCAATAATATTGCTTAGAAACCAAATATATTGATAGGCGTTTTGTATTTCTTGATATGCAAGAGTATTCACCTTGTGGATACCCAAGAGGTACTACAAATGTCGCGCAGCCTGGATCCTGTGAGCGCTCATATCCAGTCCGAGGGAATACTTGCCGGGCTCGTAACCTCCAGATCAAATGGATATTTCCATGGCAGTCACTGATAGTATAATCACCCATGAGATTATCCCCTCGAGGAGCCTATGAGCGATAGACAAATCCGCATATTGGTAGCCAAACCCGGCCTGGACGGTCACGACCGCGGCGCCAAGGTGGTCGCCCGCGCCCTGCGGGACGCCGGGATGGAAGTCATCTACACCGGGCTGCGCCAGACCCCGGAGATGATTGCCGAAGCCGCCCTGCAGGAGGATGTGGATGCGGTCGGGCTGTCCATCCTTTCCGGGGCGCACATGGCGCTGGTGCCGCGTGTTTTGGAACTCTTGAAAGCGAACGGACAGGAGCAGGTGAAGGTCTTCCTGGGAGGGATCATCCCGGACGAGGACCTGCCGCGCCTCCGGCAGATGGGTGTGACCGGCATCTACGGGCCCGGCGCCTCGACCGAGGACATCGTACGCGACGTGCGGGCAGCCATTCCCGGCTGACCACGAATCTTTGCGGAACAAGCCAGATGGACCTCGCCGCCAGCATCCTTTCCGGCAACCGCCTCGCCCTGGCCCGCCTGCTGACCCAGGTGGAGAACCATACGCCCGAAGGTCGCCAGGCGCTCGACCTCCTTTTTCCCCACACCGGGCATGCCCACCTGGTCGGCGTCACCGGCGCGCCTGGAACTGGCAAGTCATCGCTCGTCAACCAGTTGGCTTTGTTCTACCGCCGCCAGGCTGGGAAGCGGGTTGGGATCATTGCCGTCGATCCCACCAGCCCCTTCACCGGTGGGGCGGTTCTCGGCGACCGGGTGCGGATGCGCGACCTGGCCGGCGATCCGCAGGTCTTCATCCGCTCGATGGCCAGCCGCGGCTCGCTGGGCGGTCTGGCCCATACCACCTCCGCCCTGGCCCAGGTGCTGGACGCAGCCGGGTTCGAGATCATCCTGGTGGAAACGGTCGGCGCAGGGCAGGCAGAAGTGGATATCGCCCGCCTGGCGCATACCACCCTTGTGGTCGAAGCCCCCGGCTTGGGCGATGACATCCAGGCCATCAAAGCCGGCATCCTCGAGATCGCCGATGTGCTGGTGGTCAACAAAGCCGATCATCCCGGCGTGGAGAACGCCGAACGCGCCTTGCGCGGGATGCTGGAACTGGCCCACCCGGTGCGGAGGGTCTTCCGGCGCCACGGGCAGGCGGTAACCGTCGAAGCCCCGCCTCCTGCCGGTGAGCCTGTCTGGCTCCCGCCCATCCTGCGTACGGTTGCGACCGAGGACAAGGGGATTGTGGAACTGGCCGCCGCAATCGACCGCCACGCAGGGTTTCTGCGCCAGGGCGGAGACTGGGCCCGGAGGGAGCGCGCCCGGCTCGAGTCCGAGACCGAGATGCTGCTCCAGGAAGCGCTCAACAGCCGTTTCCGCGCCGGCATCCCCCAGGGGAAGTATGAAATGCTCATGGCGCGGGTGATGGAACGCAGGTTATCCCCCTGGGAAGCCGCCAGGGTATTATTGGACGGGAGGCAGGCGTGATATTCGGTAAACGCGTCAGGTTGAGGGCGGTGACAAGGGAGGATATCCCGCGCTTCGTGGAATGGCTGAACGACCCGGAGGTGATCGAAGGGCTGGTCATCTACCTGCCCTTTTCCATGGAAGATGAAACCCGCTGGTTCGATGGGCTGGCCTCCCGCCCACCGGAGGAGCGCCCGCTCGCCATCGACATCCGCGCCGGCGAGGATTGGACCCACATCGGCAGTTGTGGTTTCCATGAATTCAACTGGAGACACCGCTCGGCCGAGATCGGGATAGCCATCGGCAACAAGGAATTCTGGAACCAGGGTTTTGGTACGGAAACAGTGCGTCTCATGCTCAGGCATGGATTCGATACCTTCAACTTGAACCGTGTCTTTCTGCGAGTCTATGAGATGAACCGCCGCGCCGTCCGCTCCTACGAAAAGGCCGGTCTCACACTCGAAGGCCGGCTGCGGCAGGCGCGTTACCATAACGGCAAGTATTACGATGAACTCATCATGGGGATCCTGCGTTCCGAATGGGATGCGGCAGGGAAGGAGGATTGATGTCCCACCACGAAATGAAAGTCTACGGCGAGATCAAACTTTATGCCGGCACGGGGTCGCCGGAACTGGCGCAGAAGATCGCCGATTACCTGGATGTTCCCCCCTGTGGGCGGGACATTGTCGAATTCCCGAATGAAAACCTGTTCGTCAAACTTCACTCCAGCGTCCGAGGACAGGATGTATACGTCATCCAAAGCACGGCCTCGCCCGTCCACCGTAACCTGATGGAACTCCTGATCCTGATCCAGACCCTGCGGCTGGACTCGGCCGCCCGTATCACGGCTGTCGTCCCTTACCTTTGTTACGGGCGGTCGGACAAGAAAGACCAGCCGCGCGTCCCAATCACCGCCCGCCTGGTGGCGGACATGATCGAAGTGGCCGGCGCAGACCGTTACATGACCATCGATCCCCATGCCGGGCAGATCCAGGGCTTTTTCAACATCCCCGGCGATGTTTTGAAGGCCAGTTACCTCCTGACCAATTACATCAATAAAAACCTGCGCGCCACCTTGAAGGACCCGGTGGTGGTCAGCGTGGACCTGGGCTACGCCAAGAGCGGGCGCAACTTTGCCGCCATGATAGACACCCCGATCGCCTTCATCGAAAAAAGACGGGTGGCGAACGATGCCAATGCCGAGGCTTTGACCCTGATCGGCGAGGTCCATGACCGGGATGTGGTGCTGGTGGATGACGAGATCGATACCGGTGGTTCGATCAGCCAGGCGGTCAACCTGGTCAAGCAGGAAGGCGCTCGACGGATCTATATCGCCTTCATCCACGCCATTCTCTCGGGGAGCGCCGTCAAACGACTGGTTGACCTTCCGGTAACCGAATACATTACCACGGATAGCGTCATGATCCCGAAGGAGAAAGCCGCCCTGTTGGGCCAGCGCCTGACGGCGCTTTCCGTTGCGCCCCTGCTGGGCGAAGTCATCCGCCGCGCCCATGAAGGACGGAGCGTTGGCGAACTATTCAACGAATGAGAAAAGGAGATACTTGTCATGAAAGGCAACCCCAAGATCATCGAAACCCTGAACCATCTGCTGGCCGACGAGTTGACAGCCATCAACCAGTACATCGTACAGTCGGAGATGTGCGCCAACTGGGGATACGATAAACTCCACACCGCCATCGAGAAGCGCGCCATCGATGAGATGAAACATGCCGAGAAACACATTGCCCGCATCCTGTTCCTGGAAGGCATCCCGGTCGTCAGCAACCTGAACAAGATCCATATCGGCGAGACAGTCGAGAAACAGCATGCAAACGACCTGGCTGCCGAAGAGGGCGCCATCACCGCTTACAATTCCGCCATCAGACAGGCGACCGAACTGGGTGACAATGGCAGCCGCGAGATGCTCGAGTCCATCCTGGAGGATGAGGAGGAACACCTCGACTGGATCGAAGCCCAACTCGACCAGATCCGGCAGATGGGCATCCAGGCATACCTATCCGAGCAGTTGGGCTGAGAATCCGGCCCACATCTCCAGGCATTTTCCGGAGGATGTTCCTCCGGGTAGGGTGTCCATCCTGCCGGACAGGATCACCCGGCATCGACTCGCAGTCGACAGGAACGGAAGGCAACCTTCCGTGACCAGAAAAAGGAGACTCCATGACCCCTCCCCAATTCCGCAATATGAATGAGTTGACCGAGTATTTAAGCGCCCTGGAAACCCGCATTGTCACACTCGAATCTGAAAACGGCAAACTGAAACGGTATATCACCGACCTGGGCGGCGACGCCCAGAAAATGCTGCCAAAGACCGGCCTCCTGAGTCCCGCTTTCATGCAGCGGGCGTTCGCTGTCTGGGGGCATTACTTCGTGGCGCAACTCATCATCAGCCTCGTCATGATGTGCATCTTTTTCGTTATCGGTTTGCTGGCCCCGGACCTGTTCCAGCAACTGTATAGTTTACAGTAATCCCATGCCGGAACTGCCCGAGGTGGAGACGATTGCCAGGAATCTCCATCCTGCCCTGGCTGGCCGGACGGTGCGGGATGCCCGCCTGCTCTGGCGGAACACCCTGGCGGCCCCCTCCCCGGCAATCTTCAAACGCCAGGTCATGGGCCAGGAGATCCGCGGCGTGGAGCGGCGGGCGAAATTCATCCATATCCGCCTTTCCTCCACCAACCTCATCATCCACCTGCGCATGAGCGGCGACCTGCTGGCAGTCATCGGTGGTTACGAACCCGCCCGGCACGACCGCCTGATCCTCGACCTTTCGGATGACATGACCCTCGTTTTCACCGACCCGCGCAAGTTCGGCCGAGCCTGGCTGGTGGACGATCCGCAAACCTTCTTCACCCGCCTGGGACCTGAACCGCTGTCTGACGATTTCACCCCCTCGGTTCTTTTTACCGCCCTCCAGGAGCACAAACGCGCCCTCAAGCCCCTGCTGCTCGACCAGGCTTTCCTGGCCGGGGTGGGCAATATCTATGCAGACGAAGCGTTGCACCTGGCACAACTGCATCCACGCATGCCTTCCAACCAGGTGAGCGAAAGCCAGGCCGCAGCCCTCTGGCAGGCAGTGCGGGAGACGCTCGCGGAGGGCATCCGGCGCAATGGCGCCAGCATCGACTGGGTCTACCGCGGCGGGCAGTACCAGGATCACTTCCGCGTCTACCAGCGTACCGGGCAGCCCTGCCCGGTCTGCGGGACGCCCATCCAGCGTTTGACCGTCGGGCAGCGCGGCGCCCACATCTGTCCCGCCTGCCAGCCCCTAACAGGATGATTCGCCTATGGAAATGAACCTACTAACCCTGATTGTCGGCCTGGTCGCCCTGGTCGCGGGCTGGCTGATCGGTTTCTTCGATTCCAACCTGCGGACAAGGAAGAAGATCGAGGCGGCCGAGAACCAGGCCAGGGCGGCTACCGAATCCGCCCACGCGCAGGTCGAGACTACCCGCCTGCAAACCGAGACCGCTGCCAGGCCGGCGGGCGTCGACAACCTGCTGAAGGTATGCCGGGGTCCCGGGAAAGGCCTGACACTCGAACTGGATGGGCAACCACTCGAGCCAGGATCCATCGGTCCGGCGGACAGGAAACGTCTTGTCGATCTGTTGACCCAGTTGCGGCCCTGGGTGGACCAGGCGGCCGGGACCCATCCCCCGGAGCCGGCCAGCCTTCCGCCCGAGGCGGAGAAACCGCTGATGCATTCCCTGGTAGCCGCAGCCGTGGCCGGCCGCCCGACGACGGCGACCGCGCCGGTCGCCTCCCAGGCCAGCATGATCGACCAGATCAATGCCATCCTGCAGACCAGGCTGGCAGGGACGCCCCTGGCTGGCAGGGGCATCCGCGTCCAGGAGAGTCTGGAAGGGATCGTACATGTCTATGTCGGCTTGAAAAGATACGAAGGGATCGAAGCCGTTCCCGAGCAGGAGGTCAAGGCTGCCATCCGGCAGGCAGTGGCAGAATGGGAAAAAGGAAGGATATGATTATCCTCCGGGAGAATCCCATCTGCCGGAAAACAGGAGTGTGATATGACATTCGAGGACAGTCCAAAACTTGGGGACGCCACCCTCCCTGTCCGCGGGGCGGGAAATTGGAAACGCCGTCTTTGGATCCCGATTATCGTGATTGGGGTCCTGCTGCTGGCAGCGGACGGCCTCTACCTGGCATACAACATCTCTCCAACCCTCTTCACGGGACCGGTGGGCGGGTTGGATGGATGCATCGCGGACGCCAGCGGCGCGCCTGTCCAGGCGACCATCTGGGCGGACGACATCTCCCGGACAACGTACGAAGACGGTTGTTTCTTCTTCGCAAGCCTGCTGCCGGGCGCTTATAAGTTCCGGGTCGAAACATCCAGCGGGTTTGTCTATGAACAGGAGATCGTCATCAATTCTGGAGAGGCGCTTGGACTGGAGACTATCGAGGTGACGCCATGAGAAAAACGCAACATGCGAAAGGGTTTCGCCAGCCGCCGCGCGGCCAGGGGCTGATCGAATACTCGCTCGTGCTGCTCCTGGTGGCCGTAGTGGTCACGGCAGGCGTCATTCTGCTCGGTCCGAAGGTCGGGAATATCTTTAGCGACGCCGGCAGCCTGGAAGCCGGACCTGCCCCTGACCCCGCCACCCCCATCCCTGAGGAGGAAGAGGAACCTGCCAATGCCCCTATCCTAGAAACCCTGGCTGATTTCAGGCGGCGGATCAATGAGTTCTATGCCATCAACAAGAAATGGCCGCGTTCCTTCAGCGCCCATGCATTCACCGACCTCGGATTGTCTCCTTCTGACTGGAAAAAAGCGGTCCATGGCATATTCTGGAATCCGCATGGGAGCGATGTGGGTCTGGCCAATAAGGCCGGGGACGATTTCCAGGTCTATGTCCGGGATCTATCCGGGAAAACCCTCCACCTTTACGACGGCTGGAACATCTGGTGCATGGCTGCCAGTACCCAGTGCTATTACCATAAGGATCGCGCCTGGGAATGAAGTGGATATCACCACCATCGAGGTAAGGGAAGAGAAGAAAAAATAATCCATACCAACATGGACGAGCCGGACGAGTGTAGGCACGAACAACGAAACGAGACCGCCGATAAAGACGGTCTCGCTTTGTTTGGAAATACCAGGCGGTCACCCGGCCTGGGCTTGTTTGCGTTTCCGGCTGCGTTCCGTTACGCGTTTCCAGGCCGGGGTCGGCTGGGGAGATTGTTTGGCGCGGTGTTCGTCCTTGCTGAGCGACATCGCCATATCCTCAAAAATGGCGCCCAATGGACTCTCCGGGTTCTGGAGCACAGGTGGGTTTCCCAGGTTCAGCGCCGGGATGAATTCATCGGCGGCATACGGCAGGACCAGGTCGATCCGGGTCTTGATCAACCGCTCGATGTCCTTCAATGCCAATCCCTGGCGGGGAAAAGTCCAGTTGAGGATGGTGTAGATTTTTTTGTCCGTGTAATGGATGGCTTCGAAGGTGTCCAGCGCCAGGCTGGCAGCCCGCAAGGAGACGATCTCGGGCTGTACGATGTGCAGAATGACATCAGAGTGGTCGAGCGCCGCCAATGAACTTTCACTCAAGTTATGCGGCATATCCAGCACCACGTAGGGATAACTGGCGCTCAGGTGGTCGAGCACCTTGTTCGTTTTTTCGCCGGATAACAGATCGCCTTGTTCCAGGCGGGGAGGCGAGGCCAGGGTCTGGACCCGGCTCTGGTGGGCCAGCATGGCGCTCAGCACCACATCCGGATCGATCTCATCGGTGGGGATCTTGCACAGGTCGGCCCAGGTGTTGCGCAGCGACTGGTTGAGGAACAACGCACTCTGGCCGGCAACAGCCACCATATCCACCAGGGCAACATGCATGCCCCACAACTGGGCCAGGCCGGCTGCCAGGTTGACGGAGATGGTGGTCACACCGGAGCCGCCGCGCAGGGAGAAAACTGCGATCGTCCGCGCCGGTTCGCTGTCGAGAGACGCCTCCGGTGGGCCTTCCATCCGGCGCAGGAGGGCGTTCATGCGCGCCACCAGTTCGAGGGCATCGCAAGGTTTGGCAATATAGTCGTCTGCCCCGACCTCGAAACCCTTAACCTTGTTCTCCACGCTGTCGAGGGCTGTCAACATCACAACCGGGATATGCCGGGTGGCAGGGTTGGCGCGCACCTGGCGGCAGACTGTGAATCCGTCCATGCCGGGCATCATCACGTCCAGCAGGAGGATGTCGAAACGGGCTGAGGCGAGCGCCGTCAACGCCACGGGACCGTCCTCGGCGAGCGTAACGCTGAAGCCTTGTTTGGTCAGGATCGATTCGATCAACTTGCGGATGACTTCATCGTCGTCTACCAGTAGTACCCTGGTGTCCATTCGGATACTTTTCGGAAAACTACGGATTGATGGTCGGCGTGGCGACTACAAACCGCACCTCGCCCACATCGACCACTCTGCCGGCAGTTACCTCGACCGGGTATTCCTGCGCGGTTCCGTTATAGGCCACAACCAGGCTGCGCAGCCCGGCCGGAACGTCACTGTATACAAAACTGCCGTCCGCATCGGCATCTACAGGGCGGTCTATGCCGAAAACATAGACCCTGGCTGCCAGGGCGTTCCCGTTCTCATCGATGATCACGCCGGTCAACCCGCCGCGGCCCGCCAGTCCCATTGCCAGGTCGCTGCGACTGAATTGCGCAACCAAAAGAAGGCCGGTCACAACCGCCAGCCCGGCCAGCGCCCAACGGAAAAGTTTCCGGCGCGGCGTTGGACTGGGCGGCGGTTCAGGGATACCGTCCTCGAATTCTTTCAAAGTTGGGGAATCGGTGAGACTCATCGCATCCTCCTTACGGGATCCGGTCGACCCTGATGCTATCGAAACAGGCGCGGGTAGTGGTCCAGGTGCGCAGACCAATACCGCCGGAGAGGTAGTTGGCATTCTTCACCTGGTAGACCTGCTGTCCGTCCACGAATGCTGTGTAGGTATCGCCCTGGGCGCGGACTTTGATCTCGTGCGACGAGTCATAATAGTTATAATTGCTCAGGCGCACGGAAGCCTGCGGATAGAATTCATTTCCCTGGTACCAGCGCCGGAAGAGGTAACCGGATGCTCCCGGGTCGTACTGAAAAGTATATCCATTGACAGCCTTGAAGTTGGATGCCCGGAAGTAGAGGCCGTACCCGTTTCCGGTGTCGAGTTTGGCCCCACTGAGGGTCACTTCGTAATCATCGAGGTCAGGGATGGGCGCGAAGATGCGGCCTTCCCCCGGTCCCCCACACAGGCGACCGTCCCTGATCTTCCAGTCGCCGCTGATCACCGTCCACTGGTCCAGGTTGTCGAAATCGTCTTCGAAAACGCTTGTCGTGCAGGATGATGGGGGATCGCCGATGGAATCGGCTGCCTGGCAGAGCAGATCCTGGATGGATGTGCCGGTCATTTCGAGGGAAAGGAAAATGACAGCAGTCACCAGGGATATCAGGATGAGATATTCCACCAGCCCCTGGCCTCGATTGGACATTTTTTTCTCCATATGGCTCTCCTTATGTCATTATACTGAGCGGATGGCGGTCTGTACTTTGCGGAAAACCCTTAATAATGCATCCGGAAAACTACGTACTTTTGCACCCGGAATGCGGAATAAGACCTTTCCGGGATTCAGTCACGTAATGGCTTGACCAGGTACAGGTTGCCCCGTTCGAAACCGCGCTCGAGGTAATATGGGCGCGTCCCGACGGCGGCAATGACTGCCAGGTTCCGATAACCGCGCCCGGATGCCACCCGCTCCGCCTCCGCCAGCAGGCGCGTGCCGAGGCCGGTATGTTGTGCCGCGCCGGCCTGGTCCTGGCCGACCCCCAGCGCCTGTCCGAATACATGCAGTTCGCGGACGATTGCCGCCTCGACCAGGTCATCCAGGCCGGTGGGAGGAGGCCCCTCGGCCGGGAGGGAGAGGCGCAGGAACCCGGCGATCCGGTCCTCGCCCGTCACGAAGGATAGGAAATGCTCCTCGGTCCCGCCGGGGTGGTAGACGAGACACTCCAGCCGCAGGACGGCGGCATCGACCTTGTGCCCGCCCACTTCCCGGCAGCGGATGCAATTGCAGCGCGTCCCGCGAGATTCCATTTCCATCTGTACATCCTGGCGCAGGGATGTGCGACGGTTGCCTTCCACCACGTGCGGGGACGGGATGTCCCGGATGACGCGGTTGACGCGGCAATAACGGGGGATGGCCGTCTTGATATCGGCGATCAGGTCGACCAGTTCCCCGGTCGTATACGGCACGTATTCCCCCTTTTCCCAATGGGTGTGGAGTTCCGTCCCGGCCAGCAACTGGGTGGGGTAGATCTTGATCTCGTCGGGACAGGCTTCCTGCCACAGTCGCAGGAAATCCACCCGGTCGGATTCCAAAGTGGCGCCCAGCAGGTTGGGCATCCAATGCAGGACGACCTTGAAACCCCCCGCCCGCAGCAATGCCACTGCCCGGCGCAGGTCGGCCACGCGGTGGCCGCGCCGGTTCATTTCAAGGATCCGGTCGTCGAGGCTCTGCGCGCCCAACTGGACTTTGGTGACGCCCAGGTAACGGAACCAGGCCAGTTCGTCCGGCGTAATCTCGTCCGGGCGGGTCTCGACTGCAAGTCCAACATTGCGGTGCGCCGCGGATTCATTGGCGAGGTGGATATCCCTCATCGCTGCTTTCTCATCCACAAGCGCCCGGGAGGAATTCATGGCGTCGAAACAACGCCGCACGAACCACTCCTGGTAGTCGCGCCGGTAGGACGAGAACGTCCCTCCCAGGATGAGCAGTTCGATCTTGTCGGTCGGGTGCCCGACCTGTCCGAGCGTCTCCAGCCGGGACCGAACCTGGGCATACGGGTCGAAGGCATGTTCCAGGCCGCGCATCGCCCCCGGTTCGTCCGGCAGGTAACTCTTCGGCATCCGGATATCCTCCGGGCAGAAAATGCATTTGCCGGGGCAGGGATAGGGTTTGGTCAGCGCTGTGACGGTGGTTACGCCGGAAAGAGTCCGCATCGGCTTGAGGCGGATGCGCGCCAGGAGGGTGGGATCGTCGTCCCATTCCCCGCTCTGGACCAGTTGCGAATAAGCCGCAACCAGGGCAGCCTTGCTCAAGTGGCCGTCCGGCAGGGGATGGCGGCGGATGGCTTCCGCCACCGGCCGCCCGGCGCGCATCTCTTCGAGGGCATCAAAAGCCAGGGAGAGGATCTCGGGCGTCAGTCGGCGCGCCCGTTCCCAGTCACGTTTCTTCACCACAGGGGAAGCCCGGGATTCATGGATATAATGAGCCTATGGAAACCGTCGTCATCCGGCGTCTGCTCGACCTCAACCGTCAATTCTACCAGACCTTCGGGCGGGACTTTTCCGCCACCCGCCAGCGGCTCCAGCCGGGCGTGACGCGTCTCCTGGGGTCGGTGGAAGGAAGCGGCTCGGTCCTGGACCTGGGCTGCGGCAACGGCGGCCTGGCGCGCGCCCTGGCGCGGCGCGGTTTCCCGGGCATGTACCTCGGCCTGGACTTCAGCCTGCCGTTATTGCAGGAGGTCGGGGAACTGCCGGGGAATTTCATTTTTACCGAAGCAGATTTGACCACTTCAGGATGGGAGGAGATGGTCAGGTTGGTGGTTGCGGGAAGCGGTGCGGACGTGCAATCCGCTGGCGGGCGAGCAGATCGCACCGGAGCGGAAGAGGCCCCTCGCAAGGTTGCTTCATTCGATTTCATTTTCTGCTTCGCCGTCCTGCACCATATTCCATCACGGACATTGCGGCTGGAGATCCTCGAAAAAGTACATGCCCTGCTATCCCCCGGCGGTAGATTCATCCATTCCAACTGGCAATTCCTGAACAGTGAAAAACTGCGCGGGCGGATCCAGCCATGGACGGTGGCCGGGCTTTACGATGTAGACGTAGACCCCAACGACTACCTGCTCGATTGGCGCAGCGGCGGGCGCGGACTGCGCTATGTCCACCACTTCGACCAGGCGGAGTTGGAAGCCCTGGCCTCCGAAGCCGGGTTCCGGGTGCGCGAGACTTTCATCTCAGACGGAGAGAATGGCAGGCTGGGGTTGTACCAGGTTTGGGAGAAAATATGAAAACCAAAGATGAGATCGTCACCAACTGGCTGCCGCGCTACACCGGCCTGCCGCTGGAGGAATTCGGCAGGTGTATCCTGCTGGTCAATTTTAGCAACTACGTCCAGTTGTTCGCCGACTGGCACGGCGTCCCCGTGCATGGCATGGACAAGCCGATGCCGAATGCCACTGCCGACGGGATCACGATCATCGACTTCGGGATGGGTTCGGCCAACGCTGCCACGGTCATGGACCTGCTGTCGGCCATCAAGCCCAAGGCAGCGCTCTTCCTGGGCAAGTGCGGCGGACTGAAACGGCGTAACGCAATCGGCGACCTGATCCTGCCCATCGCCGCCATCCGGGGCGAAGGGACCTCGAACGATTACTTCCCGCCCGAAGTGCCGGCGCTGCCGGCATTCAACCTGCAGAAGGCGGTCTCGACCACCATCCGCAACTACCAGCGCGATTACTGGTCCGGCACGGTCTATTCCACCAACCGCCGCGTCTGGGAACACGACGAGGACTTCAAGCGCTACCTGCGCCGCATCCGCGCCATGGCCGTGGACATGGAGACGGCCACCATTTTCACCACCGGCTTCTACAACCGCATCCCGGCCGGGGCGCTGCTGCTCGTCTCCGACCAGCCGATGGTCCCGGAGGGTGTCAAGACCGCCGATAGCGACCGGAAGGTGACCCAGGAATTCGTGGAACTGCACCTGCGGGTCGGGATCGATTCGCTCAAGGAGATCATCAACGACGGGCTGACCGTCAAACATTTGAAATTCTAGCGCACCCTCCGCTGAAGGAACGGATATGCTTATCGCCATCACCCGCAAAGTCAGTAATTCCATCGCCCACTGTGAATTGACCCACCTCGAACGCCAGCCGGTCGACCTCGAATTGGCCCGCCGCCAGCACCGGCAGTATGAAAAGACGCTGGAGGGGCTGGGCTTCGAACTCCACTCCCTGCCGGAAGAGCCGCGCCTGCCGGATGCGGTCTTCGTGGAAGACGCCGCCATCGTGCTGGACGAATGCGCCATCATCACCAGGCCCGGCGCCGGGTCGCGCCGCCTGGAGGTCGAATCGGTGGCTGCCGCGTTGAGGCCCTACCGCGACCTGGTTCACATCCAGCCGCCCGGCACGCTCGATGGCGGCGATGTACTGCGGGTGGGGAGCATGATCTATGTCGGCCTGTCGCGACGCAGCAACTCCCAGGCCCTGGAGCAACTTAGGGCCATCGTCCGGGCACATGGGTATGAAGTGACCGGAATCCCGGTCGGTGGCTGCCTGCACTTGAAATCTGCCGTCACCCAGGTGGCAGAGAAGACCCTGCTTCTCAACCCGGGCTGGGTGGCCGGGAAGAACTTCCCCGCCCTGAAATTGGTCGAGGTAGACCCGGCCGAACCGGCGGCAGCCAACGCCCTGATGGTCGGGAGCGCCGTCATCCACCCGGCTGCCTACCCCCGGACAGGGGAACGGCTGGAAAAAGCAGGCATCCGGGTCCTGCCGCTGGATGTAAGCGAGATCGCCAAAGCCGAAGGCGGTGTGACCTGCTGCTCGCTGCTTTTCCGCGGCTAGGGGTGGTCGTCTCTGCCGGTCTTATCTTGAATCCGGGGAACCAGCGTGGGACGGACCGGCAGCAGGCAGCCGGGGACGATGACGATGAAGGACGCTGTTTTGAGAACGGTCATGCTCATTGGGTGGAAGGAATTGCGACCGGCCTCAGCGCTTCACGGCGAGGCGATCACCACCGGATGGCGGGACCCGACTCCTTTCGTGAGCAGGATCAACAGGTCCGCGGTATTGGCATGGAACGCGCCAATTTCATCCAGTGACAACTCTTCCAAACCCATAAAACGGAAGATCAGGATATCCCCATTGCTCATATGTAATTGAATGACGTCATTGACCTGGAAACCCCGGCAGGATTCCTCCAGTATATTGCTCCACGGCAGGGAAAGCCAGCGCGGCACCTGCGTATCCACCAGCCATTCCGCCCCCTGCGGCGACCATTTTTCATCTTCGAACCCGCCGATGGCAAGTTCGAAGAGTTGCCCATCCGGGAGGACGACACCAGATGGGATCGGTATGGACGCGTCCAGGCTGGAGGTCGGCGGCGGCGCTCCCGGTTCGAGGGCCCAGATTGCCAGGAAGAGGATCGAGGCGGCTGCCAGGACAGCGCCTGCAATCAGGAGTATCTTCTTAAAACCCGCCATTTGGGTGAACCAATCCCATTTCGATGCCGGCAGGACCGGGCTGGAATCGCTGCCTGCCGGCGGTTGGTATCCCTGCAAACCGATCTGGCGTAATTGTTGTTCGTCGGTAACGACTTTCCGTTTACTTTCATAGAAAGGTGGAATGGCCTGTGGTCTGTTGGGGGTTTCCAGTCGTTCGATATCCTCTGGATCGAATGGGGGTACGGTTCCGGTCCCGGCGCGTTTCCGATGGCGTTTTCCAGCCTCCAGCAGGGACGGCACATCCTCCCCGGGGGTTGATTCGCCTGCCAGGCGTTTCTCGATCTGCTCGAAGTCCAGGTTGCCACTGCCGGTTGGGTGATCGTCGACTGGTTCATCGGCGATCGCTCCAGCCTGGGAGGGATACCCGGGAGCGGCAGTTCTTGTTTTTCTGCGGGAATTGTCTTCGGTTGGGGTTTGGATGGGTTGGTCGACCGGGTTCTCATCGAGGGGCTTCAGCCCGGCGCCCCTCCTGAAACGGCGTTCGTATTCGGATTCGGCCTTTTCCGGCTCTCCATCGTCCCCGGATGTGGAATCAGGTTCGTTTTCGATCTGCTCCACTTTTGTCTCACCCAGCAATAACCGGCGGGCGATTTCTTCATCGCTCTCGCTGCCGAACTGTTCGAGCCAATCCTGGAGGGATTGGTCAGGTTTCTTGAGAGGGGGTTTCTCCGACATAGACCCGTCCTTCGCGCTATGGGACCCTGGTGGGTAATCCGGGCTGGGTGAACTTGAATGCGACCAGCACGTCCCCTTCCTGGGGAAGGATGATGGACTCGCTTCGATAATAACCCAACAGGCTGACCACGATCCTCTGACCGGCTTCCTTGCCGGCAAGATCGAAGGTGACCATCCCTATGGTTGTGTCGTCGAAAATGACTGCGCCGTTGGCGAGAGTCAACTGGACAGGGACTCCGCTCACACCCTCCCCGTAGTCGAGCCGGTTGTTGTTGTTCTTATCGATGTACACATGCACCCAGACCTTGGCTGTGGATGGCGCCGGGGTGGCGGTCGGGGCGACCGTCGGCGGGGGAGGGGGGACGGATAATACTACCGCAGTTTCGTATTCGCCGGGGGGTACGATCCGGTTTTCCAGGCTGGTCAGCATGTTCCAGAAATCGTCTACGTATTTCAATGCGCCGGGGCATGTCAGTTGCTGTGAAACTGTCGACCATTCCACTCTCTGGCCCTTGGCGATGACCGACTTGATGGCGGAATCCAGACAATAGTAACCGCTGTGATACGAGACCAGCGTGAATTTCCACAGGTCCTCATAACTCGGATTGGCGGATTTGTTGTAGAACAGGATGAGGCGTGTTTCGGAACAATTGGCTCGCAGTGTCCTGCCGATTGTATCGATGCTGGAATGGGCGATATCCATGTCCAGGCCATATTCGCAAGTGGGACATTCGGCGGCAACCCGCCTGATCAGGGCGCCCCTCAACATGGCGCGGGATGACGCTGAACGGCTCATGTAAGGGACATCGCAGTTGGAGAGAAGACCGTCGCATACCTCCTGGTAGAGGGCGTAGTCCCAGCGCAGCGCCACATCGGCGCCGAAGTCATTGATCTGCGCCAGGCCATATTCCAACACGAAATACCGCGACCTCCCGGGCCAGAATTGGGATTCGCGAAGGAGGAGCGTCTTGAGGATGTAAGGGGAAATGCCCAGGTTTTTCCCGGCCAGCCACAGGTCGAAATCGTACCGGTTCTGCCACTCGATCATCGCCTGGCGGGCGAGTTCGATACCGCAGCCATTCGGGGCGGACCCTTCCAGTCCACCGTTTGGACAACTGCTGGCATCCACAACACCCCTGTCGATCAGGCGGCCTGCCAGGTAGTGGAGCGTATCCTCGGTATGGAGTTCGGATGGTGTGCGAGGCATCCCTGCCCAACCCGGGGCCTGGACGGAGTACATATCCCAGATCGGGGCGCAACTGTCCGCATAATAAAGGTCTGGTTCGATGGCCTCCACTTCCATTTTGTAGCCTCCCGGGACCGGGGTGGTGATGCGCACCGTGGCCTTATACTCGGGGCTTCGATCGCCCTGGCTGGTGTAAGCCCAGAAGCGGATGACCGAATCGGTTGAAACCGTCAACTCGCAGGGCGTGCCCGGGCAGATGAATTCATCCCCAGCGCCGACCACGCCGGCAAGTTCTAGCGCCGTGGATTGGGGGAGACTCCCGAAGGCGGACAGGATGACATATGGCCTGGTCACGATACCGGCCGGGGCATCCACGTAGGCATAAAGGGTCTGTTTGGGAGGTTCGTTATCGGAAGTCTGCGCCTGGGCGGGATTCCAGGCAGGGAGCATGGACAGCAACAAACCGGTCACCAGGATGATCGGGAGCAGGTGGAAAAGGAGGTGGTTCTTCTTTCCTGTCAATGTTGCTACCTTGGAGTGGTTTTATGGGCGACCCGTTTCCATGCTTCGGTGGGAGCAGCCGGGGGGATATTCCGCAGGATCTCCTGGCTGAGGTTGTATGCCAGGGTCTCCACCTGCTGGGAGATCGCAGACTTGGGATTGGCCAGCAGGAATGGATCGCCATAATTGATGGCCTGGCCCACTTCCTGGGAATAAGGAAGCGCCAGGGAAATCTCGCAACCGAGGGCCTTCTCCACCTGCGAGATTTTCAAGCCGGTATCCGCGTTGATCGTATTGACGACTATCTTTACTTTTTCCATCTGATAACCCAGCCGGTCGTAAGTTGCCAGGGCGCAGATGACCGACCGCAACGATCCCATTTCAGGGGTCATGACCACCAGGATCGTATCGGCCGCGTCCAATGCCTTGATCGAAACATCCGAGAAATCGTGCGGTGTGTCGATGACGATGAAATGGTCCTTTCTGCGGAAATAAGTCAGCACATCGCCAAAATAATCTGCGAACCGTTCGAACGGGATGGGTGTCTTGGGAGCGGTCAGGCAATGGATGCCGCTCTTATGGATATGGACGAATCTCTGGAGGGTCTGATCGTCCAGTTCCGCAAGCGGCAAGGTCGAAATATCCTCCCATGTCACCCGCGGCGACATGTTCAGGAACATGGCAACCTGTCCGGCGGTCAGGACAGTGTCCACGACCAGGGCGCTCCGGTTCCAGATCTGGTGGTAGGCAAGCGCCAGGTTGATCGAAAGGCTGGTGCAACCCACGCCCCCCCGCAGGCTGTGGATCGCGATCACCGGGGATAATTCCGCGCCCTGGGGTGTGGTGGCGCTTTCCACGGCTTTCAAGATTTCACGCCTTCGGGCGAGGATCCCCAACCGGGCAATGAGTTCCTCCGCCTTGAACGGTTTGGTCAGGTAATCTTCGGCGCCGAGTTCGAACGCCTTCAGCTTGCTCTGTAATTCATCCTGGCTTGTGGCAAAGATGACCGGCACATGGCTGAAGTGCGGGTCCTTCCGCAGGCGGACGAGGATGTCGAAACCTGAAATATCCGGCAACATGATATCCAGGATGATTACATCCGGGTCGAATGCAGCGATACTTGCCAGGCCCTGTTCACCGGAGGAAGCATAACCCAACTTGTGCCCCGCCTTCTTCAGCGGCGCATTCAGGAGTTTGAAGTACATCTTTTCGTCATCGATCAAGAAAGCACGCATATGTCTACTTCGGTCCTGGCCTGTCTACCCTGGATGGGCGTTTGTGCTTGTTTCTGCCAACCGGGCGGTTGCTTTTTTTATCTTACGGAAATATCCAGGAACCCTGTCACCGGTACGTTCCCGCGCTATTATATCCAATTCTCCCGCCAGATAGGATAATTCCATCGCCCCCAGGTTGGCTGAGATACCCTTTAGTTTATGGGCTTCATTGACCAGCATCTCCCAGTTTTGTGTTCCAAAAGCGATTTCCAGGTTGTTGATCCGGTCTGGCATACCGGCGATGAATTCCGCCAGGAATTCTCCATACACGACCGGATCGTTATCGAATACCGGCAATCCGATGGAGGGATCCAGGGGCAACCGCTTCTGTTGTCGTTTTCTTGGTTCTGGTGGACCAGGATCATAGACACCCTGCTCGTATTTGCCTGAATGAAAATTCGCAATTACATTGGCGATTTTCTCCAGGCCGAGGGGTTTGGTCATGGAATCGACCATGCCAGCCTCTAGGTATTTTTGCCGGTTTTCCCCAGGCGAATGGGCTGTCATGGCGATGATCAACGGATCGTTCCTCCCCTTGCGCATCGAGCGGATTCGTTTGGCGGCAGTGAACCCGTTCATGAGCGGCATTTCTATATCCATGAAGACCAGGTTGTAATCTTTCTTTTTCACCGCCGCAACAGCATCTGCGCCGGTGAAGGCCAGGTCGATTTTAAACCCGCTTCGCGCGAACAGGATCTTTGCCAGTTGTTGGTTGAGTTCATCATCTTCGGCCAGGAGGATGATGGGTTCACGGTTGAGTAGTTTATGTTGAAATCCTGCGCTTTGTGGATCGGGTGTTCCGCCCGCGGCGGAGGCGAGAAGGGCCTGGAGACGGGCGGACAAGTGATCCACCCGGACGGGTTTCAGCAGGCAGCCATCATACCCAGTCTCCCGGACTTTGGCGGCATCGAGCGACGCGCCCATGGTCAGTAATAAAACAACCCGGGTATTCGCAGTTGCCTTGTCCTGCCGGATCGCCTGGAGTACAAGTTCGGGTGGCATACCGGGTATCCTGTCATCCAGCAGGACGATCTTCGAAGGCGCGTTCGCCAGAGTGCCGCGGATCAGGCTGGGCATCGCCTCCGCGCCAGTTGAACCGGTCTTGACCGTGCACCCCAAACCCTCCAGCATGGAGCGGATCCGGTTGCGGGAGACCGGGTCATTTTCTACCAGTAGGATCCGTGTTCCCGCCAATCCTGGAGCGGCGGTCTGCCCGGGAGGATGAGGCTGTGGCATCGTTTTCATTTTGACCGTGAATGAAAAGGCAGGGCTCGACTCCATGTCGTCATTCAATGAGAGGCGACCTCCCATCGATGCCACCAGCCGCCGGACTGGTTCCAGTCCGGCGGACTCTCCCCCATTACCTGCCAGCCGGGGAACCTGCCGCGCTTCCTGCTCAGGAACAGAGAACCCTCCGGTTATCTGACTGCTGATTAAAACCCGGATCGTGGTCTGAGTCCTGGTCTGTTTTTCCGTGCTTGCCTGGAGCGAGATTCCCTGGAGATTCTTGCGCCTGAGCAGGTTCCCGGCCAGGATGATATGGATCCCGGTTAAACTGTTTGGATTCCCATGAACCATGGCAGGGATGGAAGGATCGATTTCAGCCGAAAACCCAAGCCTCAAAATATCTGAAGGGATTGCTATCAGGCGGGAAATTGTGTGGATGGATGAATAAAAATCGAAGCAGACTTGATATTGTTGCGCTTTCCATTCCGAATAACTGGGGGTTGACCTGATCCTGCTGAATGCCAGGCGGAGGGCATGCGCGCTTTCCATTAAATCACCCAGAAGTTGTTTTTGATTTCGTTCGAGTTCGATCGAAGGCAGCGGAGCAAGCAATTCCAGGATCTGTTCCATTAGAATGCGGTTCTTGTATCCGAAGTGACCGGAAGAGCCCATCGGTTCGATACTGTCGGGGGACTTCTTATCACCCTTTGATTCCAGGAGGAGGGCAAGGATAGCCGGTCCAGTAGATGACGCGACCGGGAAAAGGCCATAACCAATCGGGAACTGTTGCCTGTCCCTGCCGGCGGCGAAGATGGGTGGATTGGGTTCACGTACGCTCTGTAGGCGGGGACGAAGCGCCGTGCGCCGGCGTGCGCCGGGTAATGTTCTCATCATATCCGGGACTAGGTTTGTGATCCTGTTGCCAACCAGGCTCCAGGAGTTCGCCTTGAACAGGAATTCTGCCGCCTGGTTGGTGTAAAGGATCACCCCCTGGGTGTCCACCAGGAATGCTGCATCCTGGAGAACCTCCAAGATCGAAAGTTGCACGAGTTTCGGATGCGAAGTCGGGTCCAAGGATCACCCCGGTGCTGTAAGGCTGGATGTTTATGGAGGTACAGTTACGGACATGTGCATTATATATTAGTCGATGGATGTTGGGGGAGGGGGTCGCATTGTCGCGATCGATGTTGGCTCAGCCGGTCAGTCCATTTGATCGGTGGAACCAAGAAAAATTCTTGACAAAACAGAACAAGTGTTCTATAATGTGATTGAAACAATAGCGCCAATCTTACTGAGATTTCCCATCCGTTGCTCTTCAAGGAGGTTACCATGAATAACACCAGTTATCGTACAAGCCGGGACATGGCCGGGATGCTCAAACGGATCCCACTCCGGCGCGGCGCCGCCTGGGGGCTGATGATTCTGGGCGCGCTGCTGGCTTTCGAGATCTTCAATTACAGCACGACCGAGTTTGCCCTGAACGATGTCCTGGGCGACCTGCGTTTCCTGGGCGTGCAATGGGCTACCATTCTGTCGATTGCCTTCTGCGGGATCGACTTCGCCGGGATCGCACGTCTGTTCACCCCTGAAAAGGGGAGGGACGAACCAGCTGAAGTCTGGTATCTCTTCGGAGCCTGGTTGCTGGCAGCCGCCATGAATGCCATGTTGACCTGGTGGGGAGTCTCGGTTGCCATCGTCAACCACAGCAGCCTGGCCGGGGGCGTCGTGGTCAGCGATGCCACGCTGACCAGGGTCATCCCGATTTTCGTTGCCGTCATGGTGTGGTTGATCCGGGTACTGATCATTGGCGCTTTCTCCGTTGCCGGGGAGCGCCTATTCAGTCAGATGGATGAACGGCAGCATTTTCGTCCCGCCATCCAGAAACCTGCTTCCATCTCCAGCCCGGCTGGACGGCAGCGCCCGGTGATCAATACCCCACTCGGGTCTGCCATGCGCCCGGCATCCAAGATCGCCCGTCCTCAGGAACCGACTTACCATAATCTTTCCTATAACACCCGTTCCTCCCACGAGCCGGAATATACGGAAATCAACCGCAGTTCCTAGCCAAAAACGGACCATGTCGCCTCGTCAGTCCGTCCCTCCTTCCGCACAGGCAGCCGTCTCCGACCGAGGCGGCTGCCTGCCGGTTTTTATCCTGTCCCCGATGGCAGTCGTAATTGTGGGGATCATGATGACCTTTCTGGTAAGCGGTGTGACCCTCGACACGACTTCATCGTCAGGTCTGGGGGGGGACCTGGTGGCAAGCGGCGATTCGAAAGATGGACAGCTGGCGGGGGATGCCACATTCATTGCAGTCCTCTTCACGCCTGAAGTACAGTATTGGGCGCAGGAGATCAATACCTGGGCGCTATCCGCCAGCCTGGATGCGAACCTGGTCGCCACTGTGATGCAGATCGAATCGTGCGGCGATCCCCAGGCGCTCTCCAGGTCCGGGGCGATTGGATTGTTCCAGGTGATGCCATTCCATTTCACGACAACCGATCATCCTTTCGATCCCGCGACCAACGCCCTGCGGGGACTGGGATACCTCCAACGGTCGCTGGAGGCATCCGGGGGGAATATCCGACTTGCATTGGCGGGATACAATGGCGGGATCAGTGTCATAAACCGGCCGGAATCCGAGTGGGCGGATGAAACCCGCCGCTACGTCTATTGGGGGAGCGGCATATTCGGCGATGCAGCCCAATCCGCGGCTGAAAGCGAGCGTCTGAATGAATGGCTGGGGCGGGGAGGCGCCGGCTTGTGCCGACAGGCAAGTCAGCGCCTGGGCCTGCCTTAGAATAGATCGCAGGGGAATTCAGGAATTTCCTGTTGGCCCGGAGGCCTGCGGCAGGTAGATGCAAAAGGTAGTCCCGCTGCCGTCCCGGGAACTGACATCGATCCGTCCACCGTGGTTGGTTACGATCCAATAAACGATCGAAAGGCCGAGACCAAATCCACCGACCTTGCCGCGGCTGCGGGATTTTTCCGCCCGGTAGAACCGCTCGAAGATGTGCGGCAAATCCTCGGCCGGGATGCCCGGTCCGGTATCACGCACCACCAGGCGTGCCTGGTTGCCGCTTTTACCCAGGCTCATGAAAACCTCCCCGCCATCGGGCGTGTACTGAATGGCATTGGAGACCAGGTTGAGCAGCACCTGTTTCAAACGGTCTGGATCACCCCAGACCTGTACCTGGTCGAGATCGGTGATCTTGATATTCACCCGCTCCCTTGCAAAAACCGACATTTCTTTGAATACCTCGAGCAGGAGGGTATCGAGTTCAACAGTGCGAAAAGCGAGCGGTAACTTGCCTGATTCGGCCTGCGCCAGCAGCAGCAGGTCGCCGACCATGCGCGTCAGCCGGTCGGCCTCCTGTTCGATGCTGGTCAGTGATTCCTCATCCACTTCATGGATGCGGCGGATCAGGTCAGCGTTCCCCTTGATGACTGTCAACGGGGTGCGCAGTTCATGGCTGACATCGGCCAGGAAGCGCTGCTGGGAGCCGAATAATCCCTCGAGCCGTTGCAGGGTTTCATTGAAAGCGGTAATCAGTTGGCCGATCTCATCATTGCTTGCCCCATGATATGGGATGCGACGGGAGAGGTCGTCGGCCCGGGTGATCTGCCAGGCAGTCTCGGTGACTGTTTTGAGCGGGGAGAGCGCCTGACCGATGCCATACCAGCCGGCCAGGCCGGCCAACAGCATCGAAATGGCGGCCGCGATCACAATCACATACGTCAGGTCATGCAGGGATGAATCCACAAACGCCAGGCTGGTGGCAACTTGCAGGACACCCACCGGGCGTTCCCCGATCCGGAGCGGAACGCTGAGGACACGCATATGGTTCGTGCCGAGGTAGGTGTCCCGCAGCAGGTTATGCCCAGACTGTTTCAATCCTTCGGGATCGAGCGGCAACGACAACTGTCCGGTACCTGACGATTGGGTCTGCAACCGGCCGTCATTCGTCCACAACTGGACGTGGACATTGGCCGTCAGGTCGAGGGTTGGCAGGTAGACGGTTTCCAGGTCGCCGGCTGTCCCCACGTGGGTTACTTCCAGAATATCCCGCACCGTCTGGCGCAGGATGGCATCCACGTTATCGACCAGCATGAAACCAACCATCAGGTAGAGCAAAACGCCGAAAAGCAGCAGGATCCCCCCCGACACAATTGCATACAGGACAGCCAGCCGCACTCGAAGGGACATGAAACGGGATCGCGTTGGACTGGATTTTTCAGGGATTCTCGCGCAGGACGTACCCCACGCCGCGGATTGTATGGATCAGGCGCGCCTCGCCGCCGTCCTCGAGTTTCTGGCGCAGGTAGCGGATATAGACTTCCAAAACATTGCTCTCCCCACCGAAATCGTACCCCCAAACGCGGTCGAAGATCACTTCCCGGGTCAATACCTGGCGCGGGTGGCGCAGGAACAATTCCAACAGTTCATACTCCTTGGCTGTCAATTGGACCTGCCGATTGCCCCGAGTCACCAGCCGCGAACTCGTATCCAGCGTCAGGTCCGCGAATTTGTACACCTGGACCCGCTCGGTCTGGGTGCGGCGCAGCAGGGCGCGCAACCGGGCGGATAGTTCGTCCAGGTTGAACGGCTTAACCAGGTAATCGTCAGCGCCCGCATCCAGGCCCTGCACCCGGTCCTCGATCGTGTCCTTGGCGGTCAGCATCAGGATCGGTAAACCGCCTCCCAGTCGCAGGCGGCGGCAGACCTCCAACCCGTCCATGCCTGGCAGCATCCAATCGAGGATCACCAGGTCCGGGTGGCGGTCGCGCGCCAGGTTCAGGCCAGCGCGGCCATCGGTCGCCACATCCACCTGGTAACCTTCATATTGCAGCCCGCGTTGCAGTAATTTGAGGATGGCCGGGTCGTCTTCGATAATCAGGATGCGTTCGTTCATCGTGCCTCCTGTCAGGAATATACCATAAAGGGAAAGATTTGGTAGAATGTCGCCATGTCCCT
>VGNO01000013.1 GCA_016865985.1 Chloroflexota bacterium
TTCCTCATTTTCATCATCATCCCGGTCGCGGTGGCGATCCTGCTCTCGCTGACCTACTTTGACACCATCCAGTTCCCGCGTTTCATCGGACTGCGCAATTACATCACCCTGCTCACGCAGGACGACATCTTCATGAAATATGTCCTGCCGAACACAATCGAGTTTGCGGTCATTGTTGGGCCGGGAGGTTACATGCTCTCCTTCCTGCTGGCCTGGATGCTCTCGCAGCTGACGCGCCTGCCCCGCACCATCCTCGCCCTGATCCTCTACTCGCCTTCCATGACCTCGTCGGTGACCATGGCTGTCGTCTGGAGGACCTTCTTCAGCGGGGACCAGAACGGGTATCTGAACAGTTTTTTGACCAACCTGGGGATCATTCAGGGCCCCGTCCAGTGGCTGCAATCCCCGCAATACCTGATGCCGATCATGATCGCCGTGACCCTGTGGAGCAGCATGGGGGTGGGTTTTCTGGCCATGCTGGCGGGCATTCTGGAGATCAATCCGGAACTGTACGAAGCCGCCGCTATCGATGGCATGAGCAACCGCTGGCAGGAGATCTTCTTCATCACCATCCCGTCGATGAAACCCCAGATGCTTTTCGGGGCGGTCATGGCGATCGTCGGCACCTTCCAGGCTGGCGCGATCGGCGTCACCCTCTCGGGCGCCAACCCCACCCCGCAGTATGCCGGCCAACTGATCGTCAACCACATCGAAGACTTCGGCTTCCTGCGATACGAGATGGGGTATGCCGCGGCCATCTCAGTGGCGCTCTTGCTGATGGTCCTGCTATTCTCCAGGGTGGCCAACCGCCTGTTCAGCAGTGAGGAGTGAGACGATGACGCGTCGCCTCTTTCGGAAACTGCATGGAGTTCGGAACCGCGGCATCAACCCATCCGGCTTCCATCCCAGCCAGATCCAGTTCTATGTCATCCTGGCGCCGATCGTGATTTTCATGCTCCTGCCGATCGTTTTTATCGTTTCCAATGCTTTCAAACCGCCGGAGGAATTATTCGCCTACCCGCCGCGCTTCTTCGTGGTTAACCCCACGTTCACGAATTTCTCCGACTTGTTCAACCTCATGTCCACGGCGAATGTGCCAATCACGCGTTACCTGTTCAACAGCCTGCTGGTGACCGTCCTTTCGGTGTTGGCTTCAATCATTGTTTCCACCATGGCGGCCTATGCCCTGTCGAAGAAGCGTTTCAAACTCAAGAAGGCGCTGTTCGCCATCAACACAGTGTCGCTGATGTTCGTGCCGATCGCCGTGAACATCCCGCGTTTCCTGATCATCGCCAAACTGGGGCTGATCGATTCCTTTGCCGTGCATATCCTGCCGGCGCTGGCCATGCCGGTGGGATTGTTCCTGCTGAAGCAGTTCATCGACGGCGTGCCGGACGAGGTGATCGAGGCGGCGCAGATCGATGGAGCCTCGGATGTGTGGATCTACTGGAGGATCATTCTGCCGATGATCAAGCCGGCAGTCGCCACGATCGCCATTCTCACCTTCCAGGCGACATGGAATAACGCCGACACTTCGTCAATGTATGTGAATATCGAAAGCCTGAAGACCTTTGCTTTCTACTTGAGCACGCTTTCCTCGACAACATCCACTGCCAATACAATCGCCGGGCAGGGTATCTCGGCAGCCGCGGCGCTCATCATGTTTCTCCCCAACCTGCTCATCTTTATTCTTCTCCAGAGTCAGGTCATGAGCACCATGTCACATTCAGGGCTGAAGGGATGAAACGACTCGTACGCACGCTCAGCTTGCTTGCGCTCTTGATATCGCTGGCGCCGGCGCAAAAAATAGGGGCCCGAACGCCCTATACCACCTGGGCTTTGGGACCGGGATGGTACTTCTTCCTGACCCAGGATGCCTATACACCGCTTACCGAGATCGATCTGTCGATCTCCGGGCCGGAGGACTTCTTCTTCACTCCGGATGGAACTCTCTACGTGGCAGACACGGGCAACGGGCGTATTCTCAGGCTGGGCAGAGACTATGCCGTGCAGGCATCCTATGGCGAGGGTGTGCTGGACTCCCCGACCGGTTTGTACATCGACCAGGACGGAACGATGTACATCGCCGATGCCGGCAGCGATACGATCGTCATCCTCGATCGCCTGGGGAATCTGGTGAGCCGGTTCGGCCGCCCGAGTGAACTGCTTTTTGGGGTTGACAATGAATTCCTGCCCCGCAAGATCGCTGTGGACGCACGGCGGAACCTTTATATTGTCAGCGAAGGTTCCACCAACGGCCTGGTGGTGATGAATACGGATGGGCATTTCATCGGCTATTTTGGAGCCAACCCGGCCAATATGTCCCTGAAGATGATCTTGCAGCGCATGTTCCTGAACGAGGAGCAGCTGGCACAGTTCATCAAGAACGAGGCGGCTTCGCCCTCGAACGTGACCATCGATTTCGAGGCGATGATTTTTTCAGTGACCGCGGGGACCACCCCGGAGAACAGCATCCGGCGTTACACGGTCGCTGGGCGGAATGTTTTTCCGATGACTGCCGGGTCAGGCTCGTTTCGCGATGTACACGTCAGCGAGAACGGCCTGGTTACAGCGGTGGATGCCGACGGGGAGATCTTCGAATACGATCTGCTGGGGATGCCGCTCTTCCTGTTTGGCGCCAAGGATCAGGGCGACCAGCGGCTCGGCGCCCTGCGCAATCCCACCGCGGTGGAACGATATCAAAACCGCATATACGTCCTGGACAAGGACAAGAACGCCATCGTCATCTATCAATCCACCCACTTTGCCGATTTGGTGCACGACGGTGTGCGGCTCTACATGAAGGGCTATTACCTTGAAGCACGCCCTTACTTCGAGGAGGTGCTGCGCTATAACGGTTCGTTCATCATGGCATACAAGGCGATCGCAGACGCATACTTCAAGGCCGGCGATTACCAGAACGCCCTGGTCAACTACCGGTATGCAGAGGACCGCCATGGCTATTCGGAAGCCTATTGGGAACTGCGCAACGCGGTACTCCAGCGCGACCTGGCGGGTGGGATCCTGGCGCTCGCCGGCTTGTTCGTGATCCAGGGGCTCTGGAAACGGTTCGACCGCCGGCATGGCTGGACGAACCCGCTCAAAACCTGGTTTGTTGGGCTTTCCAGGCGCAAGTGGGTGGATGACCTGCTCTTTCTGTTCTCCTTCATCAAGCACCCCACCGACGGTTACTATTACATCAAAAAAAAACAGCGCGGCAGCCTGGGCTTCGCTCTACTGATCTACCTGTGGGTCGTGATCGTGCGGGTGTCCAGCCTTTACCTGACCGGCTTCATCTTCAATCGCTATGCCAATTTCTCGCAGATCCGCGCCGAGAACGAGATCGCTTACATCCTGCTCTTCCTCTTTCTCTGGAATGTAGCCAATTACCTTGTCTCCACGATCAGCGACGGTGAAGGAAGGGTGCGCGATGTGGTCATTGGCACAGCCTATTCCCTGTTCCCGTATGCCTTGTTCGCCCTGCCGTTGGTCCTGCTTTCCAACCTGCTGAGCATGAATGAGAAGCTCCTCTTTACGTTCTCGTTCAACGTGATCTGGGCCTGGACCGGATTGATGTTCTTCCTGATGGTCAAGGAAATCCACAACTACTCCTTCGGCGAGACAGTGCGGAATGTTTTCATGACCATCTTCACAATTGCCATAATGCTGCTCACCGGCTATATTCTTTACGTGCTGTTCTTCCAGCTGTTCGATTTCATCGGCGCACTTTTCCGCGAAGTGCAACTGCGTGGTTGAGATGAAAAAGTCGATCGCCCTGCTCCTGGTCTTCCTTCATCTGTTTCTAGCGATGCCCGCGGCCGCCGTGACGAACTCCAGGCCCAGGGAGATTCCCGAACCATACGATCTGGTGGCCGAAAACACGGATTTCCAGTTGTATGTCAACCCCGAGTCGCTGGCTTTCAAACTGTTGGACAAGCGCAACGGCTACATCTGGAGTTCCAGCCTGGACGAGAAGATGGAAGGCGACCGGTTGAACAGGACCTGGACGGCCTTTGCCTCCAGCGGCTTCAGCATCGATTACCTGGACACCCAGGCGAACACCCAGCGCCTGTCCATCACCAATTCCGAGCATACCATGGAGATCCGGACTATCGAGAACGGCATCCAGGCACAGGTCACATTCACCGAAGTGGCCATCTCGGTCGGCCTGCGCCTGCAATTGGAACAGGAGGGCGTACGGGTGGAGGTGCCATTCGACACCCTCCGGCAGGATGGCAAGTTCCGCCTGGAAATGCTCTACCTGTATCCATGGATGGGAGCCACGCGCGGCGGGCAGACGCCCGGGTATATGTTCCTTCCGGATGGCAGTGGGAGTCTGATCGAATTCGCCGAAGAAACCAAGGCCGAGAACATGTTCTTCGGCCGGTATTATGGCGCCGATCTGGGGATGCTGGAGACCCTGCCCTTCTCCTACACCACCCGCCGACCGTATCAGATCTCCATGCCGGTGCTTGGGATGGTGCATGGGGAAGTGCAGAATGCCTATCTGGCGGTGATCGAGAAAGGCGCCTCGTACGCCGAGATCCAGGCGCACCCAAGCGGAGTGATTACGAACTTCAATTTCCTCTACAATGCTTTCCTGTATAACGAGAGTTATTTTCAGCGCACCAACCGGGCTGGGGACGGGGTTACGGTCATCCAATCCGAGACCAATCATTTCGACATCCTGCTTCACTACCGCTTCCTGGAAGGGGAACAGGCGGATTATGTGGGCATGGCGCGCAGCTACCAGGCTTATCTGGTCGGGAAGGGGATGTTATCCCGGCAGGAGCCTGCCGGGGCGGAAGCGATCGGCATCCGCCTCGAATTTCTGGGCGCCGAACAGGAGAAGATCTTTTTCTGGCGCCGCACCATCCCGATGACCACCATTGCCCAGATGAAAGCGGTTCTGGATGCGCTGCAGGTTTCCAATCCACAGGTCATCTTTTACGGCTGGCAGCCGGGAGGAGCCTCCTCCATGCCGCCCGATAGGATCAAGCTCGACCGCGGGCTTGGTAATCTCACCGAACTGGAAGCGCTGATCGCTGAGATCGCCGCGCGCGGCGGGACGTTCAACCTGTACTACGACCCTCTGGCCGCCTTCCGGAACGACCCGGCTTCTTATTCGCGCCACGACCTGGCAATGGCGATCACCAATGCATACATCAGGAGCTATCAACGCGGTCAGCCGACCTATCTTTTCAATCCAGCCACGATCGGGCAGCATCTGGCAACATTCAGTCAAAGCGTGCAGGGGCGGCTGAACGCCGGCCTGGCCCTGGATGAGATTGGGAGTATGCTCTACGCGGATTTCAGACGCGGGCGCCAGTTGAACCGCGAGCAGACGATCAGCATATATCAATCTCTGCTGGCACAAAGCGGCACACCGCTTGGGATGTACGCGCCCAACGATTACCTGTTTGCCTACACTTCGGCCTATTACGACATACCCTTGAGCGATAGCGGCTATACATACACAAACGCTTCAGTTCCGTTCCTCCAGATCGTCCTTTCCGGCCATATTCCCTATTATGGGGAGGCTTTGAACTTTTCGGCCAATGTGGAAACCGACCTGCTGAAGCATGCCGAGTATGGCATGTATCCGTCCTTCTTCGTCACATATGAAGGTACCGCCCGGATCCTGAACACGGATTCGAACTGGATCTATGTCTCTTCCTACCAGCAGTTGGGCGGGGAGATCAATGCGGGTTATGCCTGGCTGGATGCCCTGCTGGGACACGTGCGCGGGGCAAGCATTGTGGCCCACGCGCGGGTCGCGGACGATGTCTTTGCCACCACATACGAGAATGGCTGGCAGATCATCGTCAATTACCGTGACACCCCGGTCAGCGTTCAGGGTGTCACCATCCCGGGCCGGGATGCGATTTCCAGAGGGGCGCTGCCATGACGGTGATCCGGCGTTCCCAATTTTCGCTGCGCTACCAGACTCGGCAGGCCCTGCAGGGTTATGCCTTCGTTCTACCGTGGATCATCGGCTTCGTCCTCTTCAGTATGGCGCCTCTCTTCCAGACGTTCCGGTATAGCCTGAATCAGGTGATCGTTTCGGCAACCGGAGTCGAGCAGACCTATGTTCAGTGGCAGAACTATACCAAAGCCCTTTTTACCGATCCCACCTTCATCCAGTTGGTGATCGAATACGCGATCGAAACACTGGTCTCCGTACCGATCATCATGATCTTCTCGATGGTCATTGCCATGTTCCTGAACCTGCGCCTGCGGTTCAAGGGCATCTTCCGCACCATTTTCTTCCTGCCGGTGGTCATCACCAGCGGACCAGTGATCCGCGAGCTGGTTTCACAGGGCGCTACCTCCATGCCACAGATCGCCACCTCGCCAGCCATTCTGAGATTTCTGGAGGACTTGCCGCGCACCCTGCGCAGCCCGGTCGAATACCTGCTGACCTCTTTCATCCTCATCCTGTGGTTCTCCGGGGTGCAGATCCTGATCTACCTGGCCAGCCTGCAGAAAATTGACCGCAGCATCTATGAGGCGGCAGCCATCGACGGGGCCTCAGCTTGGGAGTCGTTCTGGAAGATCACCCTGCCGTCCCTATCCACGACCAATGTGGTGGTGGCGGTCTACACCATCATCACCCTCTCCCATTTTTCCGAGAACAAGGTCGTACGGTACATTTATGCCCAGACCTATGATATCGAAGGCGGCATCGGATATGCGAGCGCCATGTCATTCCTGTACTTTGCCGTATTGGTGCTGATCCTGCTCGTCGTATATCTTCTTCTCATGTCGCGGGCGAAAAGGGCGTAACCTATGAGCCTCCAGTCTTTGAACAAAAGCGGACTCCCCACCTCCCTCGCCCGGCTTTTGAGGCTGGTGGCGGCCTGGGTCAAGCAGCATCGTGACCGCATCCGCGGCCTTGTGCTGGGGACGCGCGACACGTACGGCCTGGTTTTCACGGCTCTCGTCTATGTCCTGCTGATCGCCATCGGTTTTGTATACCTTTACCCGCTGCTGTTCATGCTCATCACCAGCCTGAAAAGCCCATCCGACCTGCTTAACCCCATGGTGCAGTGGGTACCCAGCGAATTGTATTTCGGTAATTATGTCAAGGCCTTTAATGTTTTGGACTACCTGAACACCCTGCTCAGTTCCACCCTGGTCAGCGTGGTTCCATCCGCCATCCAGACCATCATCTGTTCCATCGTTGGTTACGGCTTGGCGCGCTATCAGTTCCCGGGTAAGCATGTGCTCTTTGGCTTGATCCTGGCGACTTTCATCATACCGCCGCAGAACACGGTCATCCCGCAAATGCTTACGTACCGTGACCTGGGACTGCTGGGAAGCATCTGGTCGCTGATCCTGCCTGCCCTGGTGGGGCAGGGCTTTCGCAGCGCGATCTTTATCCTCATCTTTTACCAGACCTTCCTCTCGCTCCCCAAGGCGTTGGAAGAAGCCGCCCGCCTGGACGGCGCTTCAGACCTGAAGGTCTATCTCAGTATTGCCGTTCCGGCGGCTGTCCCATCCTTCATCATTGCCATCATTTTCTCCATCGTATGGTACTGGAATGAAACTTATCTGACGGTCATCTTTCTGGGAGGCGGCATCCAGACCCTGCCAATGCAACTGTCCAAATTCGCCCAGGCATACGAAAATCTCTATCCCCCGGGAATGGTGAACATCTTCGACCGCTTGAACGAGGCGGTGAAACTGAGCGGCACTTTCTTGAACATCCTTCCGCTCCTGCTGATGTACTTTCTCCTGCAAAAATGGTTCGTTGAATCTGTCGAAAGGACGGGCATTACTGGTGAATAAACTTGGCATGCTCCTACTCGCTTTCTTCCTGGTCTCCTGTACCGCTCCCACCCAGCCGGTTGAGACCGTGGCGCCGGTCACGCTTGCGCCTGCGTCCACTGCCATTCCAACTCCCTTCGTCATTGAGGAACTGATCGAATGGGAAATGCGCGGCTCCTTTGATTTCTTTTGGGAGCAGGCAAATACCACGCTTGGCAGTCCGGGTTATGGACTGATCCGCGACCGTTACCCGGGCTCGAATGGCATTGCCAGCATCGCATCGGTGGGATACGGGCTGACCGCCTACATCCTGGGTGTGGAAAAGGGGTACATCACCCGCGAGCAGGCATGTGAAGTCGTCGACGGCGCCCTCGACACCCTGCTGGCGCTCGACCGCGAACATGGCTTTTATTTTCACTTTCTCGATATGGAAACCGGCAGGCGCGCCTGGTCGAGCGAGGTCTCGACAATCGACACCTCCATCCTGCTAATGGGGGTACTCACCGCGGGGCAGTACTGCGGCGGCGAGGTGTGGGAGAAGGCGGATGAGATCTATGCCGGAGTGGATTGGCCCTGGTTCCTGGACGCCAACCGCAACATGTTCTACATGGCTTACCGCCCAGGGGAAGGTTACTCCGGTCACTGGGATTTCTATGCCGAGCAATTGATTATGTATGTGCTCGCCGCCGGCTCGCCCAGCCACCCGATCGATCCTTCCGTCTATTATTCCTTTACCCGCCATAACGCAGGATATGGCGAAGGCCGGCCTTTCATCCACTCCTGGTTCGGATCGCTCTTCACCTACCAGTTCAGCCATGCCTGGATCGATTTTCGCGGCCTGACCGACACGCAGGGGGTGAACTGGTTCGACAACTCGGTGCGCGCCAGCCAGGCGCACTACGACTTTGCCGTGGACCATGATGCGGATTTCATTGGGCTCGGTCCGCTTGCCTGGGGTCTGACCGCCTGCGACAGCCCGCACGGGTATGAAGGGCTCTTTGGCGCACCGCCCTCCGGGTTTGACAATGCCCAGCACCGGGTGGATGACACCATCGCGCCCGCCGGAGCGATCGGCTCCATCCTCTTCCTGCCGGAACAGGCCAAACAGGCGATGTTATACTATTCTTCTTTGCCTGATCTGCTCGGGCCGTACGGTTTTCAGGACGCCTTCAACCTGACCGAAGACTGGTTTGGTGAAGATGTCATTGGCATCGATAAGGGCATCAGCCTGCTCATGCTGGCCAACTACCAGGACGACCTGGTTTATCGGACCTCGGCCCAGGTCGGTTATTTCCAGCAAGGCTTGCAACGCCTGGGATTCGTAGAAAGCACGCCATAACTCCAAATGATCACCATCCGGGATGTCGCCAAACGCGCCGGCGTGAGCATCACTGCCGCCTCCTATGCCCTCAACCAGACGGGCACCCTCAGCGATGAAACTCGCCAGCGCATTCTGTTGGCCGCGGAAGAGCTCAACTATCATCCCAACGCTTTTGCCCGCAACCTCAAACGTAAAAAATCCCTGACGATCGGTGTATTCATCAGTGAGTTCGCCGGCTTGTTCTATGAGGACATCCTGGACGGTATCCACAAGGTTCTGCTCGAGACTGAGTACGAACTGATCGTCTGCCCGGAGAGCCGCAGCGTGCGCAAGGTGCTTGCGCACCGCCAGGTGGATGGAGCGATCGTCTTCGACAACAAGGTAAAAACCGAAACGATCGAGAAACTGGCTTCGGAAAGTTTCCCCATCGTCGTACTGAACTGCTACATCGATTCTCCATTCATCCTGCCCTTGTTGATCGATAACGCCAGTGGATCGAGGCAGGTCTTCCGTCATTTTTACGAGCAGGGATTGAAAAACCTGGCTTTTGTTGCGGGCGCCCCGGACGCTTTCGATAACATCGAGCGCGAACGGACATTTCAGGAACAGTCCGCCCGGCACGGCCTGCAGCTGAGATGTTTCGAGGGCAACTTCACGGAACTATCCGGTTATCAGGCTGCCACGGAAATCATCCGTTCGGGAAATCTACCTGAGGCGGTTTTCTGCGCCAACGACCAGATGGCGCTGGGTTTCCTGCGGGTGATGCAGGAGGCGGGCCTGCGTGCTCCAGACGATATGGCCCTGGCCGGTTTTGACGACATCATCATCAGTCGTTACATGCGCCCGTCGCTTACGTCCGTGCGCGCCTCGCGCGTACAATGGGGAGCCTCCGCAGCCACCCAGTTGATCAACTTCCTGGTCCATGCCAAACCGTTCGAGGCGGCCCGCCTGCCGGTGGAACTCATTGTACGTGAGTCATCGGTCAAAAAGAGTATCCCATCCCCACAAGATGCCATCCATGAAAACGGACATATTACTAAATGAATTGCGCGGATCGTTCGACTTTTTCCTTGAGTTCACCAACCGAAAAATAGGCAGCCCCGGCTTTGGATTGACTGTCGACTCGACCAAAAAGCCTGCCGTGGCATCGATTGCCTCGGTCGGCTTTGCCTTGACGGCATGGGCCATTGCCGCTGAGCGTGGGTATCTCGACCGCGAGACCGCCTGTCAGATCACGCGCGGCACGTTATCCACCCTGCTGACCAATGCCTCCCAGCAGCATGGCTTCTTTTCACACTTCCTGCACTTGGAGACAGCAGACCGGATCGGCAAAAGCGAGTATTCCACCATCGACACGGCCATCTGCCTGAACGGCGTCATCACCGCGGCAGCGTACTTCCACCAGGATGCCGGGATAGCCGACCTAGCAGCCCGGTTGCTGGAGCGCGTGGACTGGGATTTCCTGGTCTTTACACGCGAGGACAAAACGCTCTTTTCCATGGCTTACAACCCGGACCACGAAGGAGATTATGTCCGCGGCGAGCCGGGTCTGGTCGGGCAGTGGGACATGGCCGCCGAACAAAAGATGATGTATCTCCAGGCGGCCCCGCGCCTGGAGGCGCAGACCGCCCGCCGGCTTTACCAGGGTTTCCGCCGGGACACCGGCGCGTACGCAGGCGCTCCGGTGATCCTCAATCCCGGCGGCAACCTGTTCGCGTACCAGTTCAGCGAAGCCTGGCTGGACACCGCCCGCCTGCTCGATCCGGACGGCGTGGATTGGTTCGAGAATACGCGCCGGGCTGCCTTGGCCAACCGCGCCTTCTGCATTGCCAATGCCGACCGCTACAAGGCCTATCACGAAAACAGCTGGGGATTGAGCGCCGGCGACAGCCCGAAAGGCTACCGTGTGTTTGGCAGCCCCCCCTGTCTGAAAACGCCCCGGCATGACGGAACGGTTTCGATCTACTCTGCCGTCGCCTGCCTGCCCTTCCTCCCCGACATGACCCTCGATTTGATCCATTTCCTCCATGACCAGCGCCCACGTACCTGGGGGCCGTACGGGTTTTATGATGCCTACAATCTGGATGTCGCTCCGGCCTGGTACAGCCATACGCTGTACGGGATCGACAAGGGCTGTTCGATGCTCATGATCGAGAACCACCTGACCGGCCTGGTCTGGGAGCTGTACACCGGCAGCCCCTATATCCGGCAGGCGCTGGAGATTCTGCAATTCCGTCCGCGACCGGACGCAGGAGCGCAGCGCCCATAAAAAAGGTCTTCCGGGCGCCAGTTCAAACCGCAGTAGAAGGATGATTGTCCTATGAATCGATTGCTCGTCAGGGATGGCCTTTTCTGGCTGGAGGATCGGCCGCTATTGGTTCAGGCGGGGGAATTTCACTATTACCGCACCCCCGTCGATCAATGGGAGAACCGCCTGCAGCTTCTCAAACAGGCAGGTTTCAATGCAGTTGCCTCCTATGTCCCCTGGCGCTGGCACGAAGTCGATGAAGGCGCCTTGGACCTGGATGGTCATACCCATCCGATGCGCAACCTGGCAGGTTTCATTGACCTGGCGGCTTCCCTCGACCTGTGGGTGCTTCCCCGTCCGGGGCCCTATATCATGGCCGAAACGATCAATGAGGGTATCCCGGATTGGGTTTTTCACCATTATCCCGGGGTCACCTTGCTGGACCAGAGCGGCCAGCCGCACAATATCGTCAGCTACCTGCACCCGGACTTCCTGGCCTGTACGGCGGGCTGGTACCGCGCCGTCTTTGGCGTGCTTGCCCCACGCCAGGTGACGCGCGGCGGGAGGATCCTGGCGATCCAGCTTGACAACGAGATGGGCATGTGCCACTGGGTGCGCAACATCTTCGACACCAACCCCGATACCCTGGCGCGTTTTGCGGCATATCTGGTCCGGGTTTACGGTCAGCGGCTGGAGGCGCGTTACCCGGCGGGCGACCTGCCGGCCTTTTTGGAGTCTGGGCTGGCCCACCCGGAGAGCGGGCACGCTGCCCTCATCGTCGACGATTACCGCCGCTTCTTTCGCGGCTACCTGCGGGAGTATGCTGCCTTCCTGCTGGCGCAGGCACAGGCCAACGGACTGGAAGCGCCGCCGATCGTCAATATCCATGGCTTTGCCATTGGCGGCAAGACCTTCCCGATCGGCCTCTCACAACTCGTTGAGGTGATGGAACTGCCGGGCATGCTCAGCGCCACGGACGTTTATCCCCAGTTCATCGGCGAAGGCAACCACCATGAACTGCTGCTCGTAAACGAAATGACACGCGCTCTGCAAAATCCCGACCAGCCGCTTTTTTCGATGGAATTCCAGGCGGGGGGCAACCACGATTTCGGCGGCGCCCAGAGCTCATTCTATGACCTGCACACCCGCCTGTGTCTTTCGTCCGGGATGCGCGCCATTAACCACTACATGTTCTTCGATGGCGAGAACGACCCGCTGCTCAGCTCCACGAAACGGCATGATTGGGGACACCCGGTGCGCAAGGACGGCAGCCTGCGCCGCCATTACCGCCGCTACCCGCTTCTTGCCAGCGCCCTGGCAGCCTACAGAGACGCCCTCCTCCTGGCCCGCCCCCAGAATGTCACCACAATCGGATTCCAGCTGAACGATTTCATGACCGAGGTCAACAACGCCTCCACCGAGGCGGCCACGAAGGTCCTCACCCACCAGCGGGAGGCGATCCTGTTCGATTTCATCGCCCGCGGCCTGGCCCTCACCCACCGTCCGTTCCGCTCGCTGGAGTTGGAACGCGCCGTTCTTGACCCCGTCGAAACCCCCACCCTATGGGTCATGGTGGAACGACACTGCAAGGCATCCACCCAGCGAAAACTTCTCGATTACGTCCTCGGCGGGGGGAGGCTTGTCCTGATCGGCCGGCTGTGCCTGCAGGATGAATATGATCAACCCTGCACCATCCTGCGCGAGGCGCTCGGCCTGACGGACGTCCGCAGCGACCCCGCCTTTACTCCCGGCTGGATCCAGGCCCTGGGATACCCAGACGTGCCCGTCTCGTTCCTCGAGACCTATGCTGGGACATTCGACAAGGTCATCGCCTCCCGTCAGAGCGAGACGGTTGGCTTTGTCAGGAAGATTGGCAAGGGCAGGATCCTCGTTTTTGGCGCGGCGCTGGAAGCCAATACGCTGGAGGATCTCGACATTCTGAATCGCATGGCGCTGGAGATCGACTGCCTGCCTGCCTTCACCCTGAGTGACTGGGTCGATGTACGCCTGAGCCGGGGGGAACAGGGCAGTTTCCTCTTCGCCAACAATTATCAGGACGATGCAGTCGAGACCACCGTTGCCTGGCAGGGCAACCCGCTCTTTGGCGGAAACAGCATCCATTTGCCTGCGCGACAAGGCGTCATCCTTCCACTGGACTGGCAGGCGGCGGAAGGGCTGACACTGCACTATGTCACCTCCGAGGTGCGTTCCTTTGAGCGGCTGCCGCAGGCCATCGTTCTCCACACCGCCCGGCAGGACTTTATCGCCGAGATGACCCTCTCCGGCTGGGAATGCCCCGGGGCGGAAGCCGTGCCGGGCTCCACGCCGGCCCGTGTGCGCTACCTCGGCCGCGAGGGGCGGATATTCCTGCAGCGTATCGTCCGGTAAATCATGATTCATCCTTAGGAGTTTTATGCCTTCCTCTGAACCTTTCATCGAAAATCTGCTTGCCCAAATGACTCTTGAAGAAAAGGTCGGGCAGCTGAACCAGGTCAATCCCGGGCCGGGCCTGCACCCGGATATGATCCGGCAGGGACTGCTTGGCTCGGTATTGAATGCCTCCTGCGCGCTGGCCGGCCAGAGCACGGAGGAACTGGACGACGTTGCCAACAGCAACCGGTTACAGCGGCTGGCGCAGGAAGCGCGGCTTAAAATCCCGCTGCTCTTTGGGCGGGATGTGATCCATGGTTACCGCACGGTGTTTCCCATTCCACTGGGCCAGGCGGCCGCCTTCGATCCGGACATGACAGAGGCGGCCGCCTCGGTGGCGGCGCGTGAAGCCAGTTCTGAAGGCATCAAGTGGACCTTTGCACCCATGCTGGATATCGCCCGTGACCCGCGCTGGGGGCGCATCGCCGAAGGAAACGGCGAGGACCCGCTGCTGGGAGCACGCCTGGCCGCCGCCGCAGTGCGCGGCTATCAGGGCAGTGACCTCTCGCAGCCAGACAGAATTGTCGCCTGCGCCAAGCATTATGCCGGTTATGGCGCCGCCGAGGGCGGGCGCGACTACGAAGCCGGCGAGATCTCAGAGTCCACCCTGCGGGATGTCTATCTGCCGCCCTATGAAAGCGCCGTCCGGGCCGGTGTGGGTACCCTCATGTCGGCCTTCATCGACCTGAACGGCTTCCCCGCCACAGCCAACCGGCATCTGCTAACGGAGGTGCTGCGCGGGGAGTGGGGTTTTGACGGTTTCGTGGTCTCGGATTGGGAATCGGTCAAGGAACTTGTTTACCACGGCGTGGCTGAAGACGATGCCCATGCCGCCCGGCTGGCGCTCCACGCCGGTTTGGACATGGACATGGTCAGCAACGCCTACTCCAGCACCCTGGCCGCCAGCGTCCGAAATGGACAGGTGCCCGTGGAGGAGCTTGACCTGGCAGTGCGCCGCGTCCTGCGCGTCAAGCAACGCGCCGGGCTGTTCGAGAACCCCTTCACCGACCCGAAACGCAGGGCCCGCGATCTGCTCAGGCCCGATGCGCGTCAACTGGCCAGGAAACTCGCCCGGGAGAGCATGGTGCTGCTCAAGAACGATGGCGACCTGCTGCCCCTGAAGGACTTTCGGCGCGTCCTGGTGGCCGGCCCCTTTGTCCCGGCCAGGGGGGAGCTCTTCGGCGCCTGGACGCCCAACGGCCGCGCCGAGGATGTCACTCCACTCGAACAATCCCTGCGCCAGACTGCGCCGAAAGACATGGAACTCTGGTTCACAGACAAAAACGACCTGGCCCTGCACCTGGCTCATGAGGTGGACGCCATTGTATTGTTGATGGGTGAGCATCCGGTGCGCTCCGGGGAAAATTGCAACGTCAGTGACCTTGGCCTGCCGCCCGGCCAGGCGGAATTCATCTCCACCATCTCAGCCCTTGGCAAGCCTGTGATACTGGTGATCTTCGCCGGACGTCCCTTGGCGATCAGCCAGACGATGGCGCATGCGCAAGCAGCGCTGTATGCCTGGCATCCGGGGATCGAGGGGGGCGCGGCGCTGGCGGAAGTGCTCTTCGGCCTGGAAGCCCCCTCCGGCCGCCTGCCGGTGACTTTCCCGCGTGCCACCGGCCAAGTGCCGGTCTATTACAACCATAAAAACTCCGGGCGGCCGATCGGCCTCAATGGGAAGTTTCCCACCCGCTATGGCGATCTGCTCACCTCCCCGCTTTTCCCGTTTGGATTCGGTTTGACATATACGACCTTCGAATACACGGACCTGCACCTGGATGCCGATCGGTTGCGCGGGAAACTCGGGATTCGATTGAAAGTGACCAATACCGGCCGCCGCCCGGGCCGCGAAGTTGTACAGCTGTACACACGCGACCTGGTCGGTTCACTCACCCGTCCTGTACGGGAGCTCAAGGATTTCCAGGCCCTCGAACTGCTCCCGTGCGAGAGCCGGATGGTGGACTTTACCCTGACCGAGGAGCAACTGGCCTTTACCCGCCTCGACGGAACCCGCGGCACGGAACCTGGCAGCTTCCATCTCTGGGTCGGCCCGGACAGCCAGCGCGGGCTTCAAGCCGCATTCAGGCTTTGAGCCTCGCCGGCCCAGGCAGGAAGCAAGAACGCTCTCCGAGGCAGCAGCGTCATGGCAGCCAGGATGGCCCAGCCCTGGCGCGTATCGCCGGCCATCTTCCCGAAGATGTTGCACAGGGCGGCCGGGATCAACAGGATGGCGAGCATCTCCAGGAAGTTCGAGAGCGGCGTGGGATTCTCGAACGGGTGAGCCGAGTTGACGTTGAAATACCCGCCGCTATTGGTGCTCAACTGCTTGATGGCCACCTGCGAGGGAACCGGACCGAGCGGCAGGACCTGGATGGCGGCCCCCGAAGACGGGTCCAGCGTCTGGACGGTCGCGTACGGCTGGAAGGTCTGCACCACGCCCTGCGAGACGAGGGCCAGGGCCAGCGGCACGAGGATGTAGAGCGTGGAGCGCGTCACATCGACCCAGAAGTTGCCAGGCCAATCCGTAGTATGCCGGGTGAGGCTGCGGATCGAAGCGACCAGGACTGCCATGCCGGTGGCGGCGGAGAGGACCTTCTGCACGGTCAGGCCGAGCATCTGGGAAAGGATGCTCATGCTCGTCTCGCCGCCGTAGGATTGCCAGTTGGTGTTCGTCACAAAGCTGACGGCCGTGTTGAAGGCCAGGTCAGGAGAGACGGCCTGGAAGCCTTGCGGGTTGAGCGGCAGGGTGCCTTGCAGGCGCAGGAGCAGGTACAGGAACAGGAATCCCACCAGGTTGAAAAGCAGCAGCGCCGCGGTGTACATCTTCCAGCCCATGTCCGCCTCGGGGTCCACGCCCGCCAGCCGGTAGAAGAAGCGTTCCACCGGCGCCAACACTGGCGTCAGGAAGGTCCGCTCGCCCTGGTAGACGCGCGCCATGTACGCTCCGAGCGGCTTGACCAGCGCCAGCAGGACGACGAGATAGACCGCGAATTGAATCCAGCCAAGCCAGTTCATCCGAACCACTCCGGTTTGATCAGGGAAATAAACAGGTAAATGAGCAGGCCGACCGCGATGAGTGCGGCCAGGAGGAGCATGGCATTCATCTCAACTCTCATCAGCCAATCTCAGAGGCGCAGCATTCCCCAGAGAAAAAGGGAGAAACCCGCAAGCGTAAGAAAAACGAGGAAATCAGACATTCGGCTCCTGGAACGGTCCCAACTTTGCCCCCATGCCCGTCAAATTCGCATTAAGAAAATGATCCGGGAGCGTTAAAGTTTGATCAAGAAGTCAAAAAATCCGCCTGACTGGCGGATTTTGTTGTGCCCCCAAGGGAGTACTGTATATACAGATAATACAAGGGTGAGAGGGTTAAAGCGAGACTTGATAAGCCTTTATTGCCCGCCGAGTTGTGTACCAATTCCTTCCTCTTTTCGTAGCTTCAATGCGACCCAGGCGCGCCAGCAGGCTGAGGTACTCCTGGCTGTAGGGAGAACCAACACAGGCATCCCGTAACGGGATCCATTCCTCCTCGGGTCGGGGAGATTTGATCACCGGTTTGCAGGCTTCGATATAGAGATTGAGGCTGTTCTCCACTGCACGCCCGACGAAGTTTTCCAGAGCGTCAGTATTTCCGGAATCGGACTTTGCCAGCACAGAATAATACTGCCTGCGGTTTGCACGCAGGATGACAGTGGGTGGGTACCCGCTGCGCATGAGCAGCAGGTTCATCACCAGCCGGGCGGTCCGGCCGTTCCCGTCGACAAATGGATGGATCGCCACCAGGCGGTGGTGAGCCTGCGCAGCGAGAACGATGGGGTGCATTGACCCTTCTGCACTTGCAACCCAATCGCTCCATTCAGCCATGAGACTGGTGATCTGCCAGGATTCAGGCGGAGTGAAAGGCACGCCTGCAATGCGGACCTGTGTCTTTCGATAACTGCCGGCATTCTCATCGTCAATGCGCGCCAGAATAAGTTCATGGATTTGACGAACGTGGTATGCAGTGATTGGCTCGGTATTCTGTACCAGATCTTCAACGTACTGGATGGCTTCTTTATGATTGATAACCTCGAAATGTTCACGCAGGGATTTTCCGCCAACGGTCAGTCCGGTTTCAAGAATCAGGCGTGTTTCCTGGAGTGTGATCGTACTCCCCTCAATCGCATTTGAGTTGTAAATCCACTCGATAAGAATTTCATTCCTTAGACGGTTGATAGGTGCTGCCGGTAGGGGGCGGAGCTTATCCAATTGCACTTTCTTTGCTTCCAAGCGTTTGAGCAATCGAGATTCGATCATGACATCTCCTTATCGGTATCGGATAAGCAGATTATACTATATCCGATATACACAAACTCCTCCCAAATAATTAAACGTTTTTCCCCGGATTCAGTCCGGGGAAACCTCTCACAAGGTATTAGTCATTCGGGCCGGCGCCCCCAAGGGGTATTGTATGTACAGATAAAAAAAAAGAGGGTGCTGGGGTCGCAGCCTAGTTGATGGAATGGAGCTTTATGGACAGCCCTGGCTCGGTGGACACCTCCATGCTGCGCGGCGTTATTGAGCTGGAATCCAGGCGCACCGACCCCATTCGAGACAGTCAAGAAGGAGCGCGAGGCCGAGCAGGCTTTTTCCAGCGTTGGGCTGACCCGGCGGAGGTTGCCGAGCCAATCTACCTCCCTGCCACCGGCGCAGAATGGCTGGCGGACTGCGATTGCTTGGAAAGGTAGAGGACAGGGTGGGGAATTTTTCATCAGAAGGAGTTGACTTATTGCCGCGTATTGTTATAATGTATATACAAAGTTCAGAGTATCCTCATGACCCTCCACGTAGATATTCACAGCCCCATCCCCATTTATTACCAAATTCGCGAACAGCTACGCCAGCAAATATTGGGTGGACAATTAAATCCGGGTGACATGCTCCCAACCGAAATGGAAATCTGCGCCGAATGCGGCATATCGCGCATGACGGCACGCCAGGCGCTCAGCCAACTAGCCTACGAAGGCTTGGTTGTGCGCCAGCGCGGGAGGGGGACGTTCATCGCCGCGCCAAAAGCCACCCTCGATAGTTCTCAATTCCCCTTACAGGGGTATACAGAATTACTCAGCCAGATGGGGATGCAAGCTGGGGCGTTGGTCCTGGCGCAGGTCGTCGAACCGGCAACAGAGGCAGTGGCTGCCCAGTTGAAGGTCAACCCCGGCGACCCGCTGGTGCGCATCACCCGCCAGCGGCTGATGAGAAGTGAGCCCATGTCACTGGAAACATCATTCTATCCACACAGCCGCTGCCCCGGTCTCGCCGATCTCGACTTGGCGGATCGAAGCGTTTACCGGCTGATCGAGGAACGCTATGACATCACCCCGGCTTATGCCACCGACACCGTCGAACTATCTGTCGCTGGCGCTTACGAAGCCAGAGAGTTAAAAATCAGCGAGGGTGTGCCGGTGGTACTGGTCACCCGCCTGAGTTTTCTCGAAGACGATACCCCGCTCGAATTTACACAGACCATCCATCGCGGCGACCGGTTCAAATCTGTTGTGCACCGCACCCGCCAGCAACTCAAATAAAGTCAGGAGGTTGCCATGCCCAATGGTTACTGGGGGAAAATCCTTTGCGTCAATCTCTCCAGCGGAAAGATTGAAGTAGAGGAACCGCCCGAAGAAATCTATCGCCGCTATTTTGGAGGCTATGGTCTGGGCGTCCATTACCTGTACCAGCGCATTCCATCCGGTGCGGACCCTCTTGGCGCGCAAAATATCCTGGCTTTCCTGCCCGGCTTGCTGACCGGCTCCGGCGCGCAGTTCAGTGGACGGTTCATGGTTGCCGCCCGCTCACCCCTGACCGGCGGCTGGGCAGATGCTAACTGCGGCGGCGACTTCGGTCCGGCGCTGCGCGGCGCGGGCTGGGATGGCCTGTTCATCAGCGGTGCGGCGGAAAGGCCGGTCTATCTTTTCATTGACGGGAACAACGTCGAAGTCCGCGACGCCGCGCATTTGTGGGGATTGAATGTTCGAGACACGGAGCAAACCCTCCACAAAGAAATTGCCTCCGATGCCAAGGTCGCCTGCATCGGAAGCGCGGGAGAAAAACTTTCGCTCATCTCCGGCATCGTCAACGATGACGGGCGGCTGGCGGCGCGTTGTGGATTGGGCGCGGTCATGGGGTCGAAAAAACTCAAGGCAGTTGTCGCCTGCGGCAAGCCTGCACTGAGCAAAGCGAATGCGTCCCGTCCGGCGTTGGCTGACGCGAAAACGTTCAAGGAGGCTACCGCAAACTATCTCAAACTTTTTCGTCAGAAACCATCCGGCATAGCCGGATACATCCCGGCATTGATGTCGCGTTTGTTGCCGCTCATGCGTCGCTTCCATGCCAAGCCCAGCGGAGGCTCGGCGGAGTTGGTGATCGATACATTCCGCCGTTATGGAACATCCTCCGGCACAGCCATCCAGGTGGAACTGGGAGATACCCCGGTTCGCAACTGGACCGGCATCGGCTACCGCGACTTTCCTCTGGAACTCTCCGAAGGGCTGAGCGACCGCGCCGTGATCGCATCCATGCTCAAGCCCTATGCCTGTCACGCGTGCCCGGTGGCATGTGGAGGGTTGGTCAAGCAACCGGATGGCGGGACCAGCCACAAATCCGAGTATGAGACGCTGGCTTCGTTCGGTCCGCTACTGATGGTCAGTGATCTGCCCATCATCATGCAATGCAATCATGTCTGCAATATGTCCGGGTTGGATTCGATCTCGACCGGTGTTGTCATCGCCTTTGCGCTGGAGTGCGCCGAGAAGGGCTGGCTGCCGCCTGAATTGAAACATGAACTGAAATTGGAATGGGGAAACGACGAAGCGATTTTGGAATTGACGGAACGCATTGCTGCACGCACCCCGGGGCTGGGTGACTGGCTGGCGGACGGCGTCGCGGCCGCTGCGCAGCGACTACCTACGGAGGCGCGCCAGGCGTCCATGCACGCAGGCGGGCAGGAACTCGCCATGCACCGCGGCATCTACGAGCCGGGCGTGGCGGTCGGTTACGCCCTCGATCCCGCACCCGGGCGTCACACCTCCACCAACGCGGGCAACGCGGAGGTCGCGCCCTTTGCGCCGTACTTTACCCTGCATGGACGCCAGCCCGCCAAGCGCTACGACTACGCAGAGGAGGGCGTGACGCAAGCCATCAGTATGTGCCTTTATCGCGCGTATGATTCGCTTGGGTTGTGTCAATTCGCTTTGTTGATGGGCGAGCCGCCCTTCCCCGAATGGCTCAACGCCGCCACAGGCTGGAACATGGACGAAGCCGAGTTTTATCGCATCGGCAAACGCATTCAGGTCATGCGCCACGCGTTCAACGCGAAACACGGATTGCCCGCGCAATTCCCCTTGCCGAAGCGCGAACTCGGCGATCCGCCGCAGGCCATCGGTCCGGTAAGAAACCGTACGCTTGACATGGAGGCGATGGCTAAAAATTATTTCGAATTTTTGGGAATTGACCCGCGGACGGGTCTGCCGCTGTCGAAGACCATCGAGGAATTGAGGCTGGATGTTGCCCGCTAATGCGTCGAACGTGATCATCCTCGACGTAGATGGGGCAGTCATCCAACAAAAAGGACTGCTGGCCCGGTATCACCCTGTCGTAATTCCGCTCCAGGAAGAATCCGGGGCGCTGCGCTACTATTGTCGAAAAGAGGAGATGGAACGGCTCAGGCAATTGCTCGCCTCGTCAGTCGGAACGGTGAAAGGGAAAGTGATTTTCTACGGCTCGGGCGATTACCATCACCTGGCATGGTTGGGGATCAGCCTGATGGAAGAACCGCTGACCGTCATCCACTTCGACAACCACGCCGATCTCTGGAGGAGTCCTCACCATGGGTACATCCACTTCGGCGATTGGGTCTTCTGGGCGGTGAAACTGTCTCATGTCCGCAGGGTGATCCAGCTGGGTATTGACGACGACCTGGGCTTTGGGACGACTCGCTCGCTGCCCGTAGGACCATTGATGCACGAAATCGGCCCGCTCCACACCGGAAAAGTCGAAACCTATCCCAATTCGATGCACCGTTCTGTCTGGCTGGGCCGGATCCGCGCCGCCTTGCCCTGCGTGGAATTCGAGCCGCGCCTGCTGATGACCCGGGCCGCCTGGAAGAACCTGCGCGACCACGGCGGCATCGAAGCAACGCTGGAGAGAATCCTGCCTACCCTCCCGACCGAGGCGGTGTATCTCACGATTGACAAGGATGTTTTGAGCGAGTCGGATAATTTCGCGGCTTATCCCTCCCAGCAGGGAACCCTGACCCTGGAAGAACTCCTGGCGGCCATTTCCTTGATCGGGAAGAAAAAACGCATCCTCGCCGCGGACGTTTGCGGGGACGGTTCCCGTCCCGGGTTCACAAACTCCCTCCTCAAACGGCTTGTGGCCCTGTCGCGATACAGGCAAATACCGCCGGAGGCTTTCTCGTCCCAGGAGAACATCAGCCTCAATGAAAGCGCGAACCTGAAAATATTGGAACGATTGGTGGAGAGATTAGGATGAGGCGTCATGAAAACTTCCCTTAGCGTATCTTCCCGTCGTTCCATCCCGTACCTGCTCGGCATGGCCATCCCCATGTTCGGCGCGAACTTCGCCTGGGTATCGTACAACTCCATCCTGCTGCTCCCGCTGGTGCAGAAGGTCGTCCCGCTCACACATTCGAGCCTCGCCACGGGCGTCATCGCTTTTGTTGCCAATCTGGTCGGCATTGTGATCAGCATCCTGTTCGGCATCTTCAGCGACAACAGCGCCAGCCGCCTCGGTCGGCGCACGCCCAGCCTCCTGATCGGCGCGCTGGCCGGTTTCCCGGTCATCGCCGTCGGCGCGATCTTCCACCTGTCGCTGCCGGTCATCGTCGGCAGTTACCTGGGCATGCACATCTTCACCAACATCGTCAACGGCGCCTGGTGGCCGCTGCTGGTGGACACCGTGCCGGAGCCTCAACGCGGCCTGGCTTCCGGCTTGCAGGGATTCTATACGCTGCTGGCCTCAGCGGTCAGTTTCGTAGTTGCCACTTACCTGAACGAAATTGGCCGCCCCAACCTGGCGCTGATCCTGATGGCCGGCGTCTTCGCCATCACCGGATTGATCTGCGCCGCGGCTATCCGTCCCTACGACAAGCCCTCCGCTTCCCCCCGGACCCTGAGCCTGCGCGCCGCCCTCCTGGGTATGTTCCGCGTCCGCACGCGGGTGGAGGTCTTCTTCTGGCTGGTGTTCAGCGCCTTCCTGGTCAACATGGGCTTGAACAGCCTGCAATACTTCGCCAGGGATTTTCTCGGCATCTACTACGGCCTGCCCAACCCCGATGAGGGACTGCGCCTCGTCGGCCTGATCAACCTGGTCGTCATCATACTGGCCGCGCTGGGAACGGGCCTGCTCTCCGACAAGATCGGGAGGCCGAAACTGATCGTGACCGGCGCGGTCGTTTCCGCGGCGACCACTTTCCTGATGGCCCTGAGCCGCAATTTCAACATCTTCCTGATCCTGACGGTCGTCCGCGCCATCGCCACCGGTCCCATCATGGCGGTCATCCCGGCCCTCGCCAGCGGGCTGGCTCCAGAAGAAGAGGCCGGTCAGTACATGGCTTACAACAACATGACTACCGCCCTGCCGAGCGCCTTTGCCCCGCTGCTCTTCGGCGCGATTTTGAACATGAGCGGCGCGTCCACGCCCGCCAGTTTCGTGGCGCTCTTATGCGTCGCCGCCGTTTTCTACCTGCTTGGCGGCATCGTCTTCGGATGGAAAGTTTCTCAAGCGGCGATAGACTCTAAAGGTCTTTGAGCCTTTGGAATCTTCTAAATTTTCAAAGGAGGAACCATGTCTTTCTCGCTGACCCAACTTATCGAGGCGCGGCAGGCCGACCAGTACGACCTGCACATAAAGTATATCAGTCCGCACATGGCGCGCGTCCAGAAGATCATCGGCTTCGACAAGATCTACGCCCGCGGCGAGGGCGCTTACCTGTGGGATGTGGACGGCGTCCGCTACCTCGACCTGCTGGCCGGGTACAGCGTCTTCAACCTGGGGCGCGGACATCCGGCCGTCAAGCAGGCCATGCTGGAGTATCTCGACCTCGAACGCCCAACGCTGGTCAAGATGGACTGTCCGCTGCTGGCCGGCTTGCTGGCCGAGGAACTGGTCAGGCGCATGCCGCCGGGACTGGACGCCATCTTCTTCGCCAACTCCGGCGCGGACGCGGTGGACACGGCTATCAAGTTCGCCCGTTACGCCACCAAACGTCCGCGCGTGCTCTACCTCGACCATTCCTTCCACGGCCTGACGCTCGGCACGCTCTCCATCAACGGCGGGGAGGCGTTCAAGAAGGGCTTCGAACCGCTCATCCCCGGCGCGACGATGGTTAAGATGAATGACCTGGAGACGCTGGAAAAGGAACTGCGCAAGGGCGACGTGGGCGCCTTCATCGTCGAGCCGATCCAGGGCAAGGGCGTTTACGTTCCGGACGACAATTACCTGCCCGAAGCCCAGCGCCTGTGCCGTAAACATGGCGCGCAGTTCATCTGCGACGAAGTCCAGATGGGGCTGGGCCGCGCCGGGAAATTCCTGTGCTGCGAGCACTGGAACCTGGAACCGGACATGGTCACGATCGCCAAGTCGCTCGGCGGCGGCTACGTGCCGGTCAGCGCGGTCATCATGCGGCGCGAGATCAACAACAAGGTTTTCGGCCATCTCAAGCGCGCCCAGGTGCATTCCACCACCTTTGGGCAGAACGATATGGGCATGGCCGCCGGTCTCGCCACGCTGCACGTGATGGACGAGGAAAAAATTGTCGAGCGCTCGGCAACGGTCGGCGCGAAACTGCTCGCCAAACTGTCCGCGCTGAAAGACAGGCACGAGATGATCGCCGACGTGCGCGGCAAGGGACTGGTCATCGGCATCGAATTCCGCCCGCCGACGAACCTCGCCATGCGCGCCGCCTGGACCGCCATCGAAGCCGCCGAAAAAGGCCTCTTCACGCAACTGGTGGTCATGTCGCTGATGCGCGACCACCGCATGATGACCCAGGTCGGCGGGCCGGGCGTGAACATCACCAAACTCCTGCCGCCGCTCATCATCGGCGACGAAGAAGTGGACATGATCACGAACGCCTTCGACCAGATCATGGACGAGACCCGCAACCTGAAAGGCCGCGTCTGGGCCACCAGCGGCGAACTCATCAAGCAGGCGATGACTGGATGAGCAAACTGCTGGAGGACGTTCGACACCTGGCCGGGACCATCGGTCCGCGCGGCACCGGGACGCCGGCCGAGGCGGAAGCAGCCGATTACGTTTCGCGCCGCCTCGCGGACCTGGGGCTGGCTCCCGAAAAACATGCCTTCGGCTCCGTCCCGAGCCAGAACGCGTTTCCCATCGCCATCAGCCTGCTGGCGCTGGCCTCGACGGCGATCTATTTGCAAGGCGGGACTGCCGCCCGCTGGCTGGCGGCCGCCCTGAGTTTCTTCGCCGCCTGGTCGCTCTGGCAGACCATCCGCAGCGCTTTCAATCCGATCAGCGTGCTGATCCCTAAAATCATCAGCCAGAATGTGGAAGCGCGCCTCCGGCCGAAAAACGAAACGCGCAGGAAGGCCGTCCTGCTGGCGCACCTCGACACCAACCGCTGCCGCCTGGTCTGGCAGTCCATGTCCGTTCGCGCGCTGACGCCGATGACCTGGCTGACGCTTGCCGTCCCGGTTGGCATGGGTTTGCTTTACCTGGCCGGCGCAATCCTGGGAGGCACGATCTGGTGGTTTCTGTCGCTGCCGTTCGCAGCCTATCAACTCGGAACGATCGTCACCCTCCTCCGCGATGACCGCACGCCGTACAGCCCCGGCGCGCACGACAACGCCGCCAGCGTCGCGGTCGCGCTGGAAATGGCGAAGCGGCTCTCGTCCGCGCCGCTGCAAAACACCGAAGTCTGGTTCGTCTTCGACGGCGCCGAAGAGACCGACCACGCCGGGGCGCTCGACCTGCTCCGCCGCCACGGAGCCGAACTGCGCGAGGCTGCGTTCTTCGGCCTGGAGGGACTCGGCAGCGGCGAGATCGTCTACCTGACGCGTCAGGGCCTGATTGCTTACTACCATCCCTCCCCTGATTTGCTGAAAGCGGCAGAATCCGTTGCAGCCAAATACCCGGAATTGAAATTCAGTCCGGCAGAGATGGTCGCCGAGGACGATGTCCGCGCTTTACGCGGACGCGGCTGCCGCGCCATTTGCCTCGCCGGCCGCGACCCGCAGACCGGCATCCTGCCGCGCTGGCACCGTCCCGACGACACGCCGGAATTCGTCTCGGAGGAGACCATGTCGCGCGCCGCGGATATTCTGTGCGCGCTGTTGAAGGAGATGGATCAATGAAAACCTTCGTCACCGGCGGCACCGGATTCGTCGGCAGCGCGGTCATCCGCAGACTATTGGCGGACGGGCACACGGTGCGCGCGCTGGTGCGGACGGGGTCGAGCACGCGCATGTTGGACGGCCTGCCCGTCGAGCGCGTGGACGGGGATTTGAGCGATGCCTCCGTCCTGCAAAAAGCGATGGCCGGCTGCGAGTGGGTCTTCCACGTCGCCGCGCTGTACGCCAACTGGGGCTACGCCTGGGAAGAGTTCCACCAGTCCAACGTCGAAGGCACGCGCCGGGCGCTGGAGGCGGCCTCCCGGTCCGGGGTGAAGCGGATCGTCCACACCAGTTCGATTGCCAGCCTGGGCATCCCGCGCGATGGCACGCCCGGCACCGAAGAGACGCCGGTCACGTTGAAGGATATGCTCAGCGATTACAAACGCTCGAAATTCCTGGCCGAGGAAGTGGTGCGCGGATTCGTCACGCAGGGCCTGCCTGCCGTGATCGTCAACCCGGCCGCGCCGGTCGGCGTGGGCGACCACAAACCGACCCAGACCGGCAAGATGATCGTGGATTTCCTCAACGGCAAAATGCCCGCCTACGTGGACACCGGCCTGACAATCGTGGACGTGGACGATGTGGCGGACGGGCATTTGCTCGCAATGGAAAAAGGCAAGGTTGGCGAACGCTATATCCTCGGAGGGGAGAACCTGACCCTCAAGCAGGCGCTTGACCTCCTGTCCGAAGTCTCAGGCAGACCCGAGGTACGGGCGCGCATCCCCCGCGCGGTCGCCCTCGGCTGGGCATACGTGGATACCGGCCTGGCGCGGCTGAATCCAAAACACATCCCGGCCGCCACGCCAGACGCCGTGCGCGTCTCCAGCAAAAAGGAATATTTCAGTTCGGCCAAGGCGATGCGCGAACTTGGTTATACTTACATCCCGGCGCGCGACGCGCTGCGCAAGGCGGTCGAGTGGTATCGCGCCAACGGGTATGCGCCGTGATTGGATTTCGGCATCCGGAGATGCCGGAGTCCGCGAGGAGTGAAAGATGAGTCGAAACTACTTATTGGGCCTCGACCTCGGCAGCGGATCGGTACGCGCCCTGCTGGTGGAGGCGCAGACCGGCGAGGCGGCAAGCGCCGCCCGCGCCTGGTCGCACCCGCCCGCGCCCGAGGCCGGGAACCTGGCCTTCAATATCGACACCGCCTCCGCCTGGCGCGCCCTCGGCGAGATCGCGCGCGAGGTTCTTCAAAAGGCCGGCGTCAGCCCGCAGGAGGTGGCGGGGATCGCCGCCTCCAGTTTCCGGCACGGGACGGTGGTGATTGACCGGAAGGGGAACGCGCTCCTGTCGGCCTCGAACCGCGACGCCCGCGCCGCCGAGCAGGGCATGGCGCTGGCCGCCGAACGGACCGAGGAACTGTACCGGCTGACCGGCCGCGTTCCCAACCCGGTCTTTCTCGCCGCCCGCCTGCTCTGGCTGAAGGAGAACCACCCCGACGCATTCAAATCCGCATTCGCTGCGTTCAGCGTCAGCGACTGGGCCGCGTACATGCTGACCGGCGAGGCGGCCGCCGACCTCTCGCAGGCGGGCGAGAGCCTGCTGCTCGACCTGCGAACGCGCAAATGGTCGGCGGAGATTCTCAAATCGCTCGGCCTGCCGGAACGCATCCTGCCGAAATTGCGCGAGAGCGGAACC
>VGNO01000014.1 GCA_016865985.1 Chloroflexota bacterium
GCCAAGTGGAGCCAAGCGATGAAAATCCCGGCCATGCCCGACATGGTTCAATCCCTCCTCCCTGCCATAGAAGCCGAACTCCAGCACGCGCTGGCATTGCTGGATGCGCCTCTCACCCTTCGCTTCCACGAAATGCTGACCTATCACATGGGCTGGAGCGGCGAGGGCGCGGGACCGGAAGCGCAGGGGAAACGCATCCGCCCGTTGCTGGTACTCCTGACTGCCGCCTCCTGTGGGGGGGATTGGCGCACAGCCCTTCCGGCTGCGGCAGCCGTGGAACTCGTCCATAATTTTTCACTGGTGCACGATGACATCCAGGACCAATCCGCCCTGCGGCGCGGACGGGAAACAGTCTGGAAAAAGTGGGGTTCGGCGCACGCCATAAACGCGGGGGATGCACTCTTCATCCTGGCCCACCGATCCCTGCTGGGCCTACGCGGCCAGGTACCGGCAGAAACAGCGATGAAGGCCGGACAAACCCTCAACGATGCCTGCCTGGCGCTGACCGGCGGTCAGTTCATGGATTTGTCTTATGAAACCCGCACCGACCTTTCCATCGAGGCGGATTACTGGCCGATGATCGCCGGGAAGACCGCCGCCCTCCTGGCTGCGTGTACGCAGATCGGGGCGATCACCGGCGGTGCAGACGAATCCCGGCAGGAAGCCTACCGGAGTTATGGGCATTTCCTGGGCATCGCCTTCCAGGTCCAGGATGATTACCTTGGCATCTGGGGGGATTCAGCCCTTACCGGGAAGTCCACGCAATCAGACCTGGCAACAGGGAAGAAGTCGTTTCCCGTATTATATGGATTATCGAAACAGGGGGAGTTTGCCAGACGGCTGACCAATGGACAGGTGCAGCCGGAGGAAGTCTCCCAACTGGCCGCCCTGCTCGCCGAGGAAGGCGCCCAATTGTTCACCCAGGAGACAGTCGACAGGATGACCGACCTGGCTTACCAATCCCTGAGAGCCGCCGGTCCGCAGGGCGACACCGGGCAGGCGCTATTCTGGTTGACTGATTATCTATTGAACCGGCAGGCATAATCCCCCCATTTTTGGTATAATGCGCCCTGCGCGGGCGTAGTTCAGTGGTAGAACGCATGCTTCCCAAGCATGATATCGTGGGTTCGAATCCCATCGCCCGCTCCAAACCCCGGTACCCCGGGGTTTTTCCATAGCGAAATCGTAAAATCCTGTGGGGAGATTGTAAGGATGCTGTTATGCGAACGGAAAACCTCCATGCTAGAATTGTGCATCGGAGGCAGGCACGCATATGAGTGACAAGGGCGCTGTTCTATACATCGAGGACAACTTCGACAACCGGGTCTTGATCCGGCGTGTGTTGGAATCGGAGGGGTATAAGGTATTCGAAGTGGAAGACCCGACGAATGCAGTGGAAGAAGTAGTAAAAATCAAGCCAGACCTGATCCTTATGGATATCAATATGCCGGAAATCGACGGCTACACCCTCACCACCCGCATCAAATCCCAACCAGGATTTTCTTCCATACCGATCGTCGCGCTGACCGCCAATGTCATGCGCGGCGACAGGGAAAAATCGCTCGAGGCGGGATGCGATGGGTATATCCAGAAACCAGTCGACATCGATACCCTCTGCCAACAGGTCGACCGCTACATCAGGAAGGGGCAAGCATGACCAACTCCCGCCAGCCCGACCACAACTCTGCTGTCGAAACCCAGCCGGTGATGCGCAAGCCGTCCATCCCGAAGGATGCCACCGTCCTGGTCGTCGAAGACAATGTCTCGAACTTCGTCCTGATCGCCAGGATGCTCGGATACCTGGGCATCCACTGTGAATGGAAGACATCCGGTTACGAAGTAGTGGAATACGCCGACACCCTCCCCCGTCTGGACTTGATCCTGATGGATATCCGCCTGCCCTACGAAGACGGTTATGGCGCATTGAAGAAGATTCGCGCCTCGGAGCGCTTGAAGTCGATCACGATTGTTGCGGTGACTGCCGAGGCCAGCGTGGAGCAGATGGAGAAGGCGCGCATCTCTGGTTTCGACGGCTTCCTGGGGAAACCGCTCGATCCGGACCGTTTCCCGGAACAGATCCGCCGGATCCTGACCGGTGAACAGGTCTGGGAAATGAATTGATGCCCTATGACTACACCCTCCGCTGAACCTGGACAGGCAGTACAGAGATTCAAAGGCCGGTTAGGGAGGAACGTCCTCTATGTACTATTGCCGCTCACGATCCTGCCATTGTTGATCCTGGGGGCCATCTCGTACCTGCGGGCGAGGACCCTGCTCTTCGATCAAACTTCCGCCCACCTCGTAAGTATTTCGAACCTGCAATTGGAACAACTCTCGCAAGCCATCCGCATCCAGGAGATCCAACTCGAGAGCATCACAACCCGCCCGGACTTTTCGTACGCCATCGAAGCCTTATTCCATACATTTGTCGGTTCGACCAGTTTCGATTCCGCCCGCCAGACGGCAATCAGCGTCCTCGATCAGGTCAACTCCCAGTCCGACCCGCCGGTTTTCGATGACTTCCTTGTGGTCGATTCGCAGGGACTAATTCGGTTGTCCACCCATCCCGATTGGGAGGGACTCGACCTATCTACCGAACCCCATTATACGGAATTCATCACTCCCGGCAACCGGACTCTCGCCCTCTACGACCTGGAAGTCCTGCTGCCGGATGAGACAATCATCGTTAGTTCCTCCACGCACCACAGAACCGGCGGCCAGGTGGACTGGGTCCTGCTTGGCGTCAACCGGTCTGCACGAGCCGCTGCAATTCTGGCGCTCCTCTCCGAAACCAACCCCGAAGCGTACGCCTATTTCATCACCGAAGATGAATATTTCATAGGTCCAGATCCAACCGGAGACCTCTCCATATTTGTGCCTTCGGGCGACCAGATCGAGTATATCCGCCGCTTCTTCCAGGAAGAAACCGGGAGGGAGAGCGGGTTGCTCGAGATCGAGAATGCCTCCCTGCTACCGGTGGTTACGCAGGCATTCTATATCCCGGCATTATCGATCGGGGTTGCGATCGAAATCCCCGAAGGAGTTGTGTTCGGCGATCTGAACTCCCTCGCCCCTTTCACACTAACCCTGATAACGATCGTTGTCATCATCGTTGCCCTGGCGATCTATATCATGACCAGGAGGCTCTCCCGCCCCATCCTCTCCCTGGCTGAGACGACGCGCCGCTTCTCTGAAGGCGATTTCTCGCAACGCTCACCGGTACGCCGCAACGACGAAGTCGGCCTGCTCTCCTACTCCATCAACCAGATGGCGGATGAGTTGAATACCCTCTACCGTTCGCTCGAACAACGGGTGGACGAACAAACACGCAAGATCCGCACCGCTTCCGAGGTAGCCCAGAACATCACATCGACCTTCAACCTGGGCGATTTGCTCGACCGCACAGTCAGCCTGATCACCGGGCGCTTCGATTTCTACCACGCCGGCATCTTCCTGCTGGACGAGACCCGTCATTTCGCAGTCTTGCGAGCCGCCAGCGGTCCTGCCGCGGTTGAGATGATGGCGCGCCAGCACCGCCTGGCGGTGGGCTCGCCTTCCATCATCGGCTGGGTGACAGCCAACAAGGAGTACCGCCTAGCAGCCCATACCGGCGAAGATGCCATCCACTTGAAGAACGAATTACTGCCGGATACGCTAGCCGAGATCGGCGTCCCGATCCTGCTCGGGGATGAAGCGCTCGGCGCGCTGGATGTCCAGAGCATCCACCCGGATGCCTTCGACCCAGAAACGGTCGTACTGCTCCAAACCCTGAGCAGCCAGATCGCGGCAGCCATCCAGAACATCCGCACGCTCGAGGCGACCCAGGTGGATATCGTCCAGGCGGCTGAAGTCTACCGTGCCAGTTATCTGATCACCCAGTCCCAAACGGAAGAGGAAGCCCTGGCTGCTGTGACCAAGGTGCTCGAACAAGCGCCTTACGTATCCCTGCTGCTGCTCCACGAAGGCGATGTACTGAAGGTTGCGGCATACAGCCAGTCCACCCTCCAATCCGGGAGCATCGAGTCCATCCGGGCAACAGGCTTCCCGGTTCCCGAACTGTCGCAGGTATTGGTCGATGAGATAGTGATTGGCGAGACCGACCGGCTGGAATTACCAGCAAGCCTCCAGCAACTGGCTCGTCAGTTGCGCCTCGCCACCATCGCCGTCCTCCCGGTCCGGAAGGGTGGAACCCTGTCCACGCTGCTCGTGATGGGGACGCGCGAGAAACGCGACCTGCCCGTCTCGCTCATACGCCCGTATATGACCACAGCCCAAATGGTCACTTCCACCCTGGATGGGCTGCGGGCCCAGCAGGGAATCGAGCAGCGCGTCCGGGAACTGGAGGCGATCACCGCCACCAGCCAGTCCCTATCGTCCATCCGCGAGCTTCCTGCGCTCTACCAGGCTCTCCATGAGCAGGTGCGGCAGGCAGCCGGAGACATCAACTTCCTGGTTGCCCTCTACGAGACCGGCACCAATTCGATCCAGATCCCATACCTCTACGACAATGAAACCGGACAAGTGAGCGCCCTCGATTCCTTCCCCCTGGGCGAAGGCCTGACCTCGATCCTGATCCGCACCCGCCAGCCGTTGATGCTGGTGGAGGATACAGAGCAGAGAGCCATTGCCCTGGGTGCAAAGGTTGTCGGTTCCCCGGCCAGGTCCTGGCTGGGCGTACCCCTGATCGTGGGCGGGGACGTGGTCGGCGCCATCATCATCCAGGATACCGAGCGCGAGAAAGCCTTCGATGATGGGGATCTGCGCTTCCTGACCACCCTGGCTGCCCAGGTGGCAGGCGCTATCTATAATGTCCGCCTGCTGGACGAGACCCACCGCCGCGCCCTTCAGTTGCAGACTGCAGCCGAGATTGCCCGGGACATCTCCGGATCGCTCGACCTGGGTGAACTTCTCTCAAAGGCAGTAAACCTGATCAGGGAACGATTCGATTATTACCATTCCGCCATCTTCCTGAACGATGCGAGCGGGGAACGGGCTGTCATCCGCGAAGCCACTGGCGAAGCCGGGAAACAGATGAAGCGCGCCGGTCATCACCTTGTCGTCGGTTCGAAATCGATCATCGGGTACGTTACCGGGAGTGGGGAGGCGCTGATCGTCAACGACACAAATCGTGACGCGACCTATTTCGCCAATCCCTTGCTGCCCGATACCCGCTCCGAGGCCGGCATCCCGCTCAAAGTTGGACAACGCATTCTTGGCGCGCTGGATGTGCAAAGTACCTCCCTGTACGCCTTCAACGAGGAATCGGTCGGCGTGCTGCGCATCCTGGCCGACCAGATGGCTGTTGCGGTTATCAACTCCGAGTTATTCGCCGAAACCCAAGAGCACCTGGCGCAGCACCGCCTTCTCCACCACGTCACGACCGCAGCCGCTTCTGGTTCGACCCTCGAGGAAGCATTGACCAGCGCCGTCCAAGGCTTGCAGGTCACCATGGGGGGGGACCGGGTCTCGATCCTCATCGCCAACCGGGAAAAACAGGTTCTGGAAGTAAAATCCGCTGTCGGGTATGGGGACGCCCTTCAAGGGTCCGAGATCCCATTCGGGGAAGGCGTCACCGGCTGGGTTGCGGAACACAAGAAACCTGTCCGCCTGGACGATGTCAGCAAAGATGAACGCTATATCGCCATGGCCCCGGATGTAACTTCGGAACTCGCCATCCCAATGGTCTACCGCGGTGAGATCCTGGGAGTCCTGAATGTCGAAAGCGACCTCCTGTCCGCATACAGCGAGAACGACGAAGAGATGCTTGGGACGCTAGGCGGCAGCCTGGCCGCTGTCATTGCCAACGCCCGGCTTCTGGAACAAATCCGTCGCCAGGTGGATCGCGAGCGCACCCTGTACGACCTGACCAGCAAGATCCGCCGCTCGACGGATATGGAAACGATCATGGCTACGACAGCCAGCGAGCTCAGCAAGGCGCTTGGGGCGCGCCGGGCGCAGATCAAAATCGCCCCGCCTGGAGTTGGCCCTGGGAAGGAGATGAAAAATGAATGACCGCCTGCATCCCCTTCCGGAAATCCATTCTGTGCAATCCCTGGCCCAACTACGCCGGCGGATCCTCGATGCCCTGCTAATCAGTGGTTCTATCCTTGGTTCGCTCCTCTACCTAGCAGCCCTCATCCCCGCCATCGAAAAGGGCATCTCGACAGCAATAATCCTTTACACGGTCGTGCTTGCCTGGGCGCTGGCGGTCACAGCCTTCCGCAGCTTGCCATATATGATCCGGGCTGGAAGCGTCCTGGGCGTGTTGTTCATTCTCGGCGTCTATAACCTGACGCTCAACGGGCTGAATGTCGATGGAGGCCTTTTCCTCCTGACGTTCATCGTGATGGCCGCGTTGTTGGGCGGGACCGGCGGTGGACTGGCAGCCATCGGAATGGGATCGGTTGCAATTGCTATCACCGGTTTTCTGGTCACCAGCGGTTCCATCTCGCCAAACCTGAGGTTGCACCAGGAAGATCCGATGTTGTGGATCATCGGCGGGATCGTCCTCCTCATGATGGGTGTCTTGGTGACTGTCTCGCTGGGAGCCATCCTGCGCGGCTTGAGCGGCAGCCTGGAGCGAGCCAGGGAGATGACACTAGAGGCTGCTCGCGAAAGTGAAAGCCTGGCGCGGGCGACGGCCGTCCTCGAGTTTCGCTCCAACCAGATCCGGACTGCATCCGAAATATCCCGCATCGTGAGCGGCGTATTGGAACAACCGAAGTTGCTCCAACAAGTTGTCGACCTGTTGAAAGAACGTTTCGGTCTCTACTATGCCGGTGTTTTCCTTGTAGATGACCGTCAGCGGTTTGCCATCCTGCAGGCCGGGACTGGGGAAGCCGGCCAGGCAATGATGGCCGAAGGTCACAAACTTATGATCGCAGAAACATCCATGATCGGCTGGACCATCCTGCACCGCCAACCCAGGATAGCCAGTGATGCCGGCCTGGATGCTGTGCGCTTCCAGAATCCCAACCTGCCCCTGACCCGTTCGGAACTTTCGCTACCGATCGCAGTCGGCGACCGCGCCCTCGGGGCGCTGACGATCCAATCGACAGCCGAGGGTGCATTCGACGAAAACGACATCTCCCTGCTACAAGGTATCGCAGATACCCTCGCAGTCGCCGTCGAGAATGCCCGCTTATTCTCTGAACTGGAACAGAACCTGGAAGAGACCCGCCGGTTGCACGCCTCCTACCTGTCCGAGGCGTGGTCGGGTAAGGTCAGGGAGGAAGGCGCATTGCAATTCGCCTACGGCCAAGGCGCTCCAGGCGATGAAGGGATTCCGGCTCTCGATGTACCGTTATCCCTCCGGGAACAGATCATCGGCCAGTTGACCATCGAGGGTAGTGAAGACTGGACACCGGAGGAGCGGAACCTGGTGGAAGCGGTAGCCACCCAGGCTGCCCTCGCCTTGGAGAATGCCCGCCTGCTCGAGGAGAGCCAGCAGACAGCATTGCGGGAACGGCTGGCTGCCGATATCACGAATAAAGTCTGGGGTTCGACCAATATAGACGCCATCCTTCAAACTGCGGTCCGCGAATTGGGCCGAGCCCTCCGAGCTGAAGAAGCAACCATAGAATTGAACCTGCCGGATTAGCATATGACTCCTCCCCGGAACCTATACTCCAATCTCGATCAACTGCTGAATAAATGGGGCAGGAATTATATCTGGCGTATGCAGGCTGCATCACAGTTGGTCTCTTTCGTCGCTGCCTCGGGCGGTATCCTCTTCATCCTGTGGAATGTCGAATTTACTACAGACCAGGTCACCCGCTTGATCATTGTGACGCTATCGATGGTCGCTTTTGCCAACCTGGTCATGTTGGCAAGTATGAGGATGGTTTCACCCAACCTGTATCGGAGGATCCAGTCTGTTATCCCTGCCCCACACATCGCGACCGGTATGGATGACGAGTTACCTGCCTGGAAGGAGGCCGTTTCCTACCCCTGGCGCTTCGGCGCTATTGCCGGTGGAACCGCACTCCTCGGCGTTGTATTACCCGTTTCCCTATATATGTTTTACTTCGCAGGTGCAACCACCGAACAGACCATCCATGTAGCCATCGGTGGCCTGCTATCGGCCATTATCCTGATCTCGGTCAACGCCATGCTGATCGAAGTTCTGTTCGTTCCAGTGCGGCTTGCCCTCCTGCCGGAATCGCCCGAAAGGCAGGTCGCTGGCCTGGCGGCACGCACCCTCAGCCTTCGGTTGCAAGGTCTGGTAGCGACACTGATCGTCATCGCCTTGTTGATGGTTGCGCCACGTGGTTACCAGGAAGCGGTAAACAGTATGGTGACCGGAGGGGGAAACCTGGCAGCGAACCTGCCCCGTCTTCAATTACAGTTGAGCCTGATTTCGATCATCGCCCTGGCCTTCAGTGTGGGATATACCGCCTTCCTCGCATGGAGCATTTCGCACCCACTGACCGACCTCATCTCGAAGATGCAGAAAGCGCAGCAGGGTCAGTTGGAAGAAGTCGACGTGATCGGCACCGATGACATCGGTATCCTTGAAGTCTATTACAACCAGATGGTGAAGCAGTTGTCCACTTTCCAGTCCGGCCTCGAAAGGTTGGTCCAGGAGCGGACAGCGGCGCTCGAGAAGCGATCGACCCAGTTGAAGATCGCCTCCCTGGTGGCAAGGGAAGCCGCCACCCTTCAGAGCCTGGATTCGCTATTAACGGAGACCGTTCAGTTGGTATCCGACCGATTTGGTTTCTACCACACTGGGATCTTCCTGCTGGATGAGAACAACGAATTTGCCGTTCTACGGGCAGCATCCTCGGAAGGTGGAAGGAAAATGCTCGAACGCGGCCACCGGCTCGAGATCGGCAAGCAGGGCATTGTTGGAACGGCTGCCTACGAGAACCGTCCCCACATCGCAAAGGACGTGGGCACGGATGCGGTTTTTTTCAATAATCCAGACCTGCCGTTAACCCACTCGGAAGCCGCCCTGCCTCTGACCGTGCGCGGGCGGGTGATCGGCATCCTGGATATCCAATCTGTCGACCTGGATGCCTTCCGGGCGGATGATATCGACTTGCTGCAAACCCTGGCAGACCAGATCGCGTTGGCAATCCAGAATGCTCGTTTGCTGGAAGAAAGCCGGCAGGCCATCCACCAGCTGCAATTGACAACCGGTGAACGGACGCGGGAAGTATGGAACGAATGGCTCAAGGAAAACCGCCGCCGGTACCAATATACTCCTTTGGGGATCGTACCCCAGGAAATCGCATCAACAATCATCAGCAGGGAACCGCCTGGAGACAACCGGAGGTTGGATATCCCCATAACTCTGCGCGGACAGGAGATCGGGCGGATCGCCATCTCACGCCAGGCCGGCAACGCCTGGGGCGATTCGGACACAGGCCTGGCTCAGGCAATTGCCGCCCAGGTTGGCCTGGCGCTCGAGAATGCCCGTCTGCTGGACGAAACCCGCCGCCGGGCTGCACACGAAGAGATCATCAACGACATCACAACCAAACTGGGGCGCTATCTCGACCCGGAAGCGTTACTGCAAACCGCTGTGCGCGAATTGCACCAATTACCGGACGTAAGCGAGGTGACGGTATTCCTATCGCCACCCGAAACCAACCCTCCTCCGGTCCAATTACAGCCGACCAGACCGTCAGCGAAAGGAAACTGAAGTGGAAGTGACGCGCAACCTCCTGACTGACGAACAGCGGCGGATCCGTTTCCTCCATACAGCCGGCCAATTCGTGCCAATCTTCGGCCTGCTGTCAGCCATTGGTTTTGGAATCATCTACCTCGTGACAGGCCAATGGCAGATGCTCCCCATCGCCGGGTTCGCCCTGGCAGGGGGAGGCGCCTTCCTCCTGGGTTACCGACTCGTCAAACGGGGTAACTCCCTGGCTGCCGGTGTATTGATGGTTGCCAGCAGCGCAGCGCTTTTCCCCGCCTATGCGCTGGTCTGGAAAGGGATCGCCGGCCTGTTCCTGGCTGGTGTGTGGTTGATCCCCGGGCTGGTAATTCTCCACGCGGGCCTTGGCGGCTTGTCTCACTCGCCTCTATCGTAACCGGAATGGTTCTGATCGTACTGCTCGAAATCATCGAGCCCTTCACCCGCCTGCCGGTTACAGATATCGAATACCTGCGGCTGCTCATCCCCCTCTTCGTCATCCTGGGAGGGGCGCTGGCAGCCATTATGATCGTCCGCGCGGTTCTGGTCGGGCGGCTGTTTTTCCGGATCCTGGCTTCGTTCCTGGTGATCGTGTTTATACCCATCGTAATCATCAGCGCCGCCTCGGTCGTAAACAGCATCGACATCGAAAGGCAGTACACCTACAATACCCTCGAGAACATCACCGTCCAGAAGGAGATGGATCTTCTCGCATGGTCGGCCGACCTGCAGGACGATCTACGGCTAGCCCTCCAGAGTACAAGCGAACAGAACAGCATCGCTACCATGTTATCCCTGCCGCAGGAGATCCTGATCGCAGCCATGCAGCCGCGCGTCACAGCCTATCTCGACACGATCCTGCTCCAGACTGGCCGCTATAACGAGTTATTCGTCATGGATGAAGCCGGGGTTGTCCAGGCAGCCACCAATCCGGACCGGCTCGGGGCTGATTATTCTGCTGAGGCTGTGTACTTGTACGGAAACTCATCGATCTACGTCCAGCCCCCATCCACCGACACAACCACCGGACTGGTGTCGATCTATGTTGCGAGACCGATCATCAGCGACAACGGCGATGTACTCGGTGTGATCGCAGGACGGGCCAGCCTGGACAGCATCCTCCCGGTCGTATCATCCCGCAGCGGTTTGGGCGAGACCGGGAACTCCTATCTACTCGATACTTCATACCGGGTCATCGACACAGTCATGCCTGATGTAATACAACTGGCGCTGAATGCAGCCAGCCTGGCAGCCATCGAATCGGGCGAAAGCGGTCTACTGGTCTATGACAACCACGAAGGCACACCTGTGGTTGGCGCCTACCGCTGGTTGCCAACCTTACAGGTCGCTCTCGTTACCGAGATGGAGCAGGCCGAGGCATTCAGGGGCGCCTCCAGCATTCTGGTAACAAACATTTTCATCGCTTTGGCTGCAGCTGCGATCGCAGTTGCCGGTTCCTATTTTACGGTGCGCAGCATTACCAGTCCGCTCGTCAATCTGTCCGATGTAACCCGCCAGGTTTCAGCCGGGAATCTTACCGTGCGCGCTGAGGTGGAACAGGAGGATGAGATCGGTCACCTGGCAAACGCATTCAACGCCATGACCGAGCAATTGCATGGCCTGGTCACCAACCTCGAAGCAAGGGTCGCAGACCGGACCCGTGACCTGGAGCGACGGGCTGTCCAATTGCAGGTCGCGTCGGAGGTGGCACGCGACACGACCGCTGCAACGACCACCAAGGAACTCTTCGACCGGGCAGCACGCCTAATCCGCGACCGGTTTGGGTTCTATCACGTAGGGATTTTCATAAACGATGGGCGTAATGAGTTTGCAGCGCTGCGCGCCGCCGGCGGAGAAGCGGGTCGGCTCATGATCGCCAATAATCATAGGCTGCGGATCGGCGAAGTTGGGATCGTTGGATTTGTCGCCCGCACTGGAGAACCTCGCATCGCGCTCGATACTGGAGCGGATGCGGTCTACTTCCGCAACCCGCTCCTGCCATACACCCGCTCTGAAATGGCGCTGCCTTTGAAACAACACGACAAGGTTATCGGCGTGCTTGATGTCCAGAGCGATAAATCGAATGCCTTCGACCAGGAGGATATCGCCATCCTCCAGATCATGGCCGACCAACTGGCAGGCGCTATCGAAAAAACCGCCCTTCTCCAAGAGGTGGAACAGACCGCCAGGGAACTGGAGCGCTCGTACCGTGAATCTGCAGCGCACGCCTGGCGGGAATTCATCATCCAAACCGGTACCGAGAGAGGTTATAAGTATTCCGGATTCGCAGCCGAACCGGTCGACACGCCTTCTGAAGACAGCCTTGAAGCCATAGCATCGGGACAGCCGGTTATCCACAACGCCGATGGGGCGGGCAGCGGATGCACTTTGGCTGTACCGGTCAAGGTCCGCGGACAAGCAATCGGGACCCTGCGCATGGCTTTCCAAACCGGGCAGGTGACTCCCCAGAATCTTTCCATCGCCCAGGACGCCGCCGACCGCCTGGCGCTGGCGCTCGAGAACGCCCGCCTCGTGCAGGATGCCCAACGCCTGGCAATGCGTGAAATGCGGATCAGCCAGATCACCGCGCAAACCCAGAAATATATTGACCTGGATGCGATCCTCCAAAATACCATCCGGGAACTTGGGAATGCCCTGGGTGTACCAAAGACCTTCATCCAGATCGGCCTGCCGCGCAACACCGGCGATGGCAGCGGGAGCGAGAGGTAATCCATGTGGGAGAGATTTCGTCAATTCATCAAACCCCCGGTCTTCACTGACCTGGAAAAAAGCCGTTATGCACAGAACCTGCACACCATCCTGCTGACGCTCCTGGCTGTATTTACCATCTACAGTTTTTATCCGATCCTGGCCCAGGATGCGCCTCAGGTTGTGACCGTGGCGCTCATATTTGCCATTTTCTTCGGTATTTTTATCCTGCTCCAGCGTGGTCATGTAACCCTGGCGGGAGGCCTGCTCACCACAATCCTCTGGATCGCCGTCGTGAGCGCCATGGCATTCTTCGGCGGGATCCGGAACTCCGGCTTCACCACCATCATCGTTGTGGTCATCATCGCCGGGTTGACACTGGGCGTACGCGCAGGGATCGTCTATGCCATCCAGAGCATCCTGGCCGCCACCGGCCTGGCGCTTGCGGAAAGGTCCGGTTGGCTGCCGGAATATGCTTTCGAACCGACGATTACCATCCTAGTCTCCCACAGCCTGACTATCCTGGTAGTCTCTCTGTTGATCTATATTGCCATCCGTAACATCACCTCGGTTAATCTGAGGATTGGCGAGAGCGAGCGCTTGCAACGCGAAACAAATGTGCAACTGGAAGCACAGCGGACTGAACTGGAGGCGCACACGGCGCAGTTGGAACAACGGAACCTGGCGCTGCAGGCGGTGGCGGAATTCTCCCGCCTGTCGGCACAAGTCAGGGACGAACAGGAGGTCCTGGATCGGGCGTCAGCATTCATTGCTGAGAGATTCCAACTGGAAGCGGTTGGAGTTTACCTTCTGGATGCGCTCCAAGAAACAGCCCTCCTGCGGAGCAAAGCCGGGAGATCCGATCCTGCCGGCGCCGGTAGCTCCAACCTGAAGGTTACCAGGTTGCAGCGGTTCGGTCTTTCCCTGGCAGGCTCTGAGTACCTGTTCTTCAATGCCGGGGAACACACCTACAATATCCAACCGCCTGATTTGCTGCCGGGACTCGCTGGCGCAACCAACCTGCCGATGGTTGCCGGGCAAAGCCTGTTGGGTATGATCAATATCCAGTCCGGCATGGATCATCCCTCTCCGGAGACCATCAGCGCCATCCAAACCCTGGCCGACCTGACAGCAGTCTCCCTGGATAATATCCGCCTGTTCGGGCAACTCCAGGTTCAGGTGCGTGAGACGAATCTTTTGACCGGCCAGGCGATCCAGGATGCCTGGGTTCAGATCTCCGGCGACCATCCGCTTGGATACGCTTATGACCGCATCCGGGTCGCCCCACTCGGGGAAGACCTGCCGGCGGATGTTCTCACGCAAATCCAGGCAGGCCGCAGCGCCCAGTTCTCCGCCAGCGGCGGAAATGCCGGCGCCCGGTTGGTTTCCCCGGTCGTCGTGCGCGGGGAGAGCATCGGCCTGATCGGCTATGAGGCGGCTGACCCCGGCCATCGTTGGACGCCGGACGAGATCGCCCTGCTAGAGACGGTATCCGCCCGGGTGGGCCTGGCCCTCGAAAACAACCGCCTTCTGATGGAGGCCGAGCGACGCGCCGAGCGTGAACGCTCCGTCGGCCGGATCACGGCTCACATGCGCGAGACGCTCGATTTCGAGACGATCCTGCGCACCGCCATCCAGGAGATCCATGAGTCGTTCGACCTTGCCGAAGCAGAGGTCCGGCTCCAGCCAACGGCAAACCAACCGGAACAGCAGGCCTGATCCATCAACCGCTGAGGAAGAGAACCGTTCCCATGGTGAACCCCACTTCCCATTCTCCAAGTACTGAAAGATCCCCTCGCCAGCGCAGCCTGCGCACCCGGCTGGTGCAGGGCAACATGCTGATTACGATCCTGGCAATTTCAGGACTGGGTCTCTATATCTTCCTACGCTCCCGGGAAGCCAACACCTACCTGACCACCCAACTGGGTGAGAGCATCTACCAGCAGGCGCAGGACAACCTGGCTTCGGCGAGCAACCAGCACACCCTACAATTGGACGCCTTCTTCCACACCATGCGCAGGGACATCTCCAACCTGGGCGCATCCATCGGCAGCCTGTTATCCGAACCCGGCACAAGCAGCGGGATATACTGGGATGCTGCCGCATCCCTCACCCGTATGGAGAACGGGAGTTGGGATAACCCCAATTCCGAAACCGCCTCTGTCTTCATCCCTGCGGTAGTCGAACTGACGTCGCCCCTGGTGGCCGTACTCAACTCTGTCAGGCAGACAGACTTCTTTGCGCCACCGCTACTGGAGGCAAACCCGGATATTGTCGCCATCTATTTCGGTGGGGTTTACGGCGAAACGGTGTATTACCCCAACATCGACTTGGCTGCCATTGTCCCGGCTGACTTCGATGTGACCAGTCGGCCCTGGTATGCCAATGCCGGGGATGAAAATAACCCCGATCGGGTGAGCGTTTGGACCGATCCCTACCTGGACGCAGCGCTCAATGGACTCGTGATCACCATCAGTATGCCAGTCTACGATTCTAATGGACGGTTCCGCGGTGTGACGGCCATGGATATCCAGCTCAACCGCATCACGGAGATCGTGACGAACATCCAGGTCGACGGTGTTGGATATGCCTTCCTACTCGATAGCGATAACCGCCTGATCGCAATGCCTGCCAGCGGTTACCAGGATCTGGGCATCTCCCCGGATCTTCTCCCACTGGGGGAATTCCTTACCCAGTCCCAGGCGACGGCAGCCACGCCGCCAGAGTTTTGGGACTTGATCGCAAGCCTCGCAACCGGCGGGAGCGGCCTGGAGACTCTCACTATCGGGGGCACAGAGCGTTTCATCATCTATGAGCCTGTCCCCGCCATCGGATATGGCCTGGCAATCGTCGTCCCCAGCGAGGCGCTACTGGCGGATGCCGTCGCCGCCAACCAGGAAGTCTCCCGCGTCATCCAAAACACGCTCCTTTACGGGGTCATTATAATCGCGGCCGTACTGGTGGCGGCCCTGCTGGCCAGCCTGGGCTTCAGCAACCGGCTGACACGCCCGCTGGCTGCCCTGACCCACGTAGCAGGCGAGATCGCCCGCGGCAACCTGGCAGCGGAGGCTGTTATAACCACCCGGGATGAAATCGGCACGCTTGCGAATGCATTCAACAGCATGACCACCCGCCTGCGAGAGACGATCGCGAACCTCGAGGAGCGGGTCGCAGAACGCACCCAGGCTCTCGAACGGCGCGCGCTCCAGGTCCAGGCCGCAGCCGAGGTCGGCAGCGCAGCTGCCTCCATGCGCAACCTGGAGGAACTGTTGACGCGCGCCACTCACCTAATCTCTCAGAGGTTCGGTTTCTATCATGTGGGTATATTCCTGCTGGATGAGCGGGAGGAATTTGCCGTCCTGCGGGCTGCCAATAGCAGCGGGGGACAGGCCATGCTGGCACGCAGCCATAAACTACAAGTTGGCCAAGTCGGCATCGTCGGGCATGTCACCAGCTCCGGCAACGCCCGCATCGCGCTCGATGTGGGGGAGGATGCTGTCTTCTTCGACAATCCGGACCTGCCGGAAACCCGTTCCGAAATGGCCGTCCCATTGCGGATTGGCAACCAGACCATCGGGGCTTTGGATGTACAAAGCAAACAGGAAGGCGCATTCACCGACGAGGATCTCCAAACCCTGCGCCTACTGGCCGACCAGTTGGCAACCGCGATCAACAACGCCCGCCTCTTTGCCGAGAGCAAAGCGGCAATCGAGACCACTCAACGCGCTTATGGCGATATCTCCCGCGCTCAATGGCAGGAATTATTCAAGGATAAGAAACGACAACTGGGATTCACCCTACTGCCCACAGGCCGGTTCCTCCCGGTATCCGGAGAGACCGGAGGCGAGTTCGAGCAATCGATGAGTTCCAGCATACCGGTCATCTCGGCGGATGGGACTACCGTGCACCTGCCGATCCAGGTGATGGGACATGCCATCGGCGCCTTGCGCCTGGCGCGGGGCGATGGAAAACGCTGGGCAGATGAAGACCTGGCAGATATATCAATACTGGCAGGGCAACTCGGAACTGCCCTCGAGAATGCGCGCCTGTACGAACAGATCACAGACCGCGCCCGACATGAAGCCCTGATCGCCGAGATTACTGCCAGCATCAGCGCCTCATTCGAAATGGACAAGATCATGAGCACGACAGTAGAAGAGATTGGCAGGATCTTCACCGACGCGGAGGTTATCCTCCAGTTGAAGAAGGAGTCTGGCAAGTGACACCTACCCCCACCCACCCGAAAAGCGGCATCAGACTCCGGACCCGCGTCATTCTGGGATTCGTCCTGCTCACCATGCTATTCTCCAGCCTGACCCTGACTGTTGTCTTCTTGAATTTCCGCAGCCAGTTGCGCGACTCGCTCCGCCAACGGCTGATCAGCATCGTCTCGCTGGCCGCCCTCCAGCAGGATGGAGACGCCTTCCAGTCCGTCCAATCCGAGCAGGACCCGGCCTATATCTCGACCTGGTCCCGCAATACAGCCATCCTGGAATCCGACCCTGATCTGGTCTTTGTGTACACCATGCGTTATGACGAGCAGGGGCTGTATTTCGTCGTCGACGCAGGGGATCCCAATAGCGATCTGTTTTCCAATTATGGCGTACGATATGAATCCCCCGGTCAGGGGTTGCTGGAAAACTACAAGACCATCTCCGAACCATTCAGCGAACCTGACTTCTACCAGGATGAATATGGTTTCTTCCTGTCAGCCTATGCCCCTATCGTCGACTCGCAGGGACAGGTTGTAGGGATCATTGGGGCGGATATGGCCGCTGGCGAGATCATCGCCGGCGAAAACCAACTGCTTCTGATCACCCTGGGCCTCTTCAGCGCGCTCCTACCTGTCATCATTCTCGCCGGCTGGTTGATGGGTCGCAATCTCGCCTCCCCAATCGAGACGATCACCTCCACCGCCTCTCGCATTACGGAAGGCGAATTGAATTACCGCCCGGTTGTTCGTTCCAGCATCCCAGAGATAACCAGCCTGACAGAATCGTTCTTTGCCATGGCAGACCAGCAGGGGAACCTGATCGAAAGCCTGGAAGAGCGCGTCACAGCCCGGACATCCGAACTCAGCCGAGCGAACGAGCAGGTCTTGCAGAAAGTTTCCCAACTCCAGACCATCTCGGAGGTTGCCCGCTCGATATCCATTACCCAGAATATCGACCAGTTGCTTCAATCGATCACCCAGACGATCAGTCAACGGTTCAATTTCTATCATGTGGGCGTCTTCCTGCTCGACCCGGCCGGCGAATACGCCGTGCTACGCGCCGCTAACAGTCCCGGCGGAAGGAAGATGCTCGAACGCAGCCACCAGCTCAAGGTCGGCGAGGTGGGCATTGTAGGATATTCCGCCGGCTCCGGTAAGCCCCGCATCGCGCTGGATGTCGGCCAGGATGCGGTCTTCTTCAACAATCCGGACCTGCCAGAAACCAGTTCCGAAATGGCTCTACCCCTCCTGGTGCAGGAAAAAGTGATTGGCGTCCTCGACCTGCAAAGCACAGAAAAATCAGCCTTCAAGGAGGATGAATTCGATGCCTACCGCACCCTGGCAGACCAGGTGGCGATCGCCATCGAGAATGCCCGCCTACTCGGCGAAACACGGCGCGCCTTGCTCGAAACGGAAAGCGCCTATGGCGATTTCGTGCGAATGGGTTGGCAGAGGGTCGCGCAGGAAGGGCACAGTTTTGGAGTCCGGCACGCCAACCGGAAAACGCGACCGCTTTCCGAGTTCCTGGACTACGAAGAGATCGAACGCGCCAGTCGGGAAGGTGACACTGTCGCAGGGGATGAGTTGACCGGGTCGGTCGCTATCCCGTTGACCATCCGGAACGAAGTGATCGGGGTGCTCGACATCCGTTTCCCTGAAAACCGTGCCTTGGGAAAGGAAGAAATCCGTTCACTGCAAAGGGTTGTCGACCGGGCTGCGCTGGCGTTGGAGAATGCCCGTCTCCTGGAAGACGCACAGGGCCGGGCGGCGCGCGAACGCACCGTCTCCGAGATAACAACCAAGATCCGCAGCCACAACGAACCGCAGGCGATGCTGGATACCGCCCTGAAGGAACTCCGCAATGTGCTTGGGACTGCAAGTGTCCAGGTGCTCCCACTGCCCCAGCCGGGCCAGCAGGAATCATCCCCCGAGGAAACACGGACTCCTTCGAGCCAAGTCGAATAGAAGCGACGAGAAGAGCGAGGCATCTGTGACTTTCATAATTGCACTCTCGAATGAAAAAGGCGGTGTGGCAAAGACCACCACCTGCCTCTCGCTTGGCGCCGCCCTCAGCGAGTCTGGAAAACGCGTCCTGCTCGTGGACCTGGACCCGCAAGCCAACCTGACCCTGGCGTTCGGCCTCGAACCGTCCCGGATCGAAAGATCCGCCAGCGCCATATTCATCCAGGATGAGCCTCTCCTGTCCGCCCTCCATAAAACCAATTTCCTTGGGTTGGACCTCATCCCCTCCAACCTGGGACTGGAGCAGGCAGAGCAGATCCTCCCTTCGAGGAACCCAGACTATGCCGCCCTGCTGCGCGAATCCTTCCAACAGGCTGAACTGGCGGGATACGACCTGCTGCTGATGGATTGCCCTCCTTCACTGGGAGTGATCACCATCAACGCCCTGACCGCCGCCGACCTGCTGATCATCCCCACCCAGGCTGAGTATTTTTCCGCCTATGCCCTGCGGGACATGATGGGCATCGTCCGCCAGGTGCGGTCCGAGAACAACCCCGAACTGGCCTATCGCATCCTGATTACCCTGCTGGACAACCGCAACCGGACCCACCGGAATATCCATGAACAACTGGAACGCGCCTTCGGGGATGGCCTATTCAGGACCATCATCGAGATCGATACGAAATTACGCGAGAGCCCGATCCTCGGTTTACCCATAACGCAATACAAACCGAACAGCCGCGGCGCCCTGCAATACCGCCAGTTGGCTGAGGAGTTATTGGATTATGTCCAGAAAACGAATTGAGAAGCGGCTAAACGAACTGTTCACGGATATCCGGAAGGCGGAGGATGCATCCGCCCCTGAAGCGGCCAGCAAAAAGCCCCGGCGGACCACTTCCCAGACGAAGGTCGAAGCAACGGGACCGGCTGTTACGCAATCGCAGCCACCGCCTGCGCCCAAAGCAGGAACAGCCAAAGCGCCACTTCCGACCACCGGTTCACTTAGGCTGCCGGTCCGTTTCGAACCACCCGTCGAGACCCTGACTGATACCGACAGCGGCATCCCAACCACCACGATGGCGCTCCCCTTCCGGGTCGATTCGGACAACTGGGGGATCCTGCAGATTGCCAACCCGCCGCAGGAGCGCCCCTGGTCGGGCGAGGAGCAACAACTCGTCAAGCAGGTTGTCGACCAACTCTCCCTGGCGCTCGAAAACGCCCGTCTCTTCCAACAGACCCAGGTGCGGGCCGAGGAATTGGCCGTTCTCAATGAAATGGGCCGGGCGCTGACCTCCTCCCTGAACTTCGATTCGATCATCGAAAACACCCATCGCTTCGCCACCCGCCTGATCGATTCAAGAAATTTCTACATCGCCATCCACAACCCGGATAATGATGAGGTCTCCTTTCCTCTTGCTTATGAGCATGGCGAGCAGACTTCATTCCCCCCTCGCCGCAGCGGTACCGGAATGACCGAATATATCCTGCGTAATGGTCTGCCGCTGCTGCTGGAATCGGATGTCGAGAGACACATCCGCGAACTGGGCATGGACATCCTGGGCGAGATCCCTCAGTCCTGGCTGGGTGTACCGATGATCGCCGGCGGCAGGACGACCGGCGTAATCGTGGTCCAGGATTATGATCAGCCGAATGCCTTCGACCAGAACGCCCTGAACCTCCTGACTGCCGTTGCCAGCCAGGCTGCAATTGCCCTCCAGAATGCCAACCTGATCGAGGAAACCCGCCAGCGGAACGAACAACTCTCGGCGCTCAACCAGATCATCAGCGCCGCCAGCCAGACACTCGATTTGAAGAGCATCCTTTCGGATGTCCTGCGACGCATCCTGGAAACGGTCGGACTCGATGCCGGCCTGGTGAGCATGTACAACAGCGCTACAGGCCAACTCGAGATCGGCGTCACACTCGGGCTTCCAGACACGATGATACGGAATTTCGAACAGCAAGGCCTGAGCGGGACACTGTGTGAAGCGGTCTATAACGTCCAGGACGCCATCATTATCGACGATCTCCGCCGGGGCGCGCCTCTCGATGTCAGCGGGCTGATCGCCAACGGCCTCGTCTCTTATCTTGGAGTCCCGCTCGAGGCGCGCGGCGAAGTCCTTGGAACGCTCTGTACATTCAAGAAAATACCGCTGGATATCCACCCAAGTACGGTCGAGTTGATGCGCTCGATCGGCCGCCAGATTGCATTCGCCGTCGAGAACGCCAACCTGTTCCAGGAGGCTCAGGATAACGCCCTGACCACCCAGCGCCGCAGTGAAGAACTTTCCACCTTGAACGAACTGGGCCAGGCGCTCGCCTCCGAACTCGGCCTCGAACAGATCCTCAAAGAGACATTCCGCGGCGTTTCACGCCTGATCGATACGACCAACTTCTTCATCGGACTTTACGATCCGGCAAAAGAACAAATCGAGTTCAGGTTGAACGTCACCGAATCGGCTATCGACCAGAAGATCGTGACCCTCCCGGCCGACCGCGGGATCACGGGCTACATCATCCGCACCCGTGAAACGGTCCTGATCAAGGAGGATGTGGTCGGTTGGAATGAAGCGCACGGCCTCCCGAATATCGGTGAACCGGCAATGTCATGGCTTGGCGTCCCCATCACCCTGGGCGCTCAGGTGCTGGGCGCCATGGCCGTCCAAAACTACCGCGAGAAATCCGCCTACGATGAACACGACCGGGATATCCTGGTTGCTATATCCAACCAGGCTGCCATTGCCATCCAGAATGCGCTCCTGTTCCAGGAGACACGCACGCGGGCGGATGAACAAGCCATCCTCAACCAACTCGGGCGCGAACTTGCCGCCACGCTGGAGGTTGGCGCCCTGGGTGAAGCCATCCACCGTCACACCAGCCGGTTGATGGATACGAGGAATTTTTCCTTCGTACAGTTCGATCCTGTCCAGCAATTGTTGACCTATCCATATGCAACAATCGATGGGGAACGGATCCAGGCGGAGGCGCGGAAACTTGCCAACGGCCTGACCGATTACATCATCGGGCATAAGGAGCCTCTCTTCATCCCGGAAGATCTCCCGGCGGCCTTGCAGCACATGGAAGTGGATTCCATCCCCATTGGCAGCGAACCCCCCGCCATGTGTTGGATGGGAGCGCCGCTGTTGGTCGGTGCGGAAATCCTGGGCGTGATCGTTGTCCAGAGCGCCGAAACAGCCAACCTTTACAGCGAACACCAGCGCGACCTGCTGCTGGCGATTGCCAACCAGGCATCCCTGGCGCTCCAGAATGCCATCTCGTTCCAGACCACCCAGCAACGCGCCGACGAGATTGCCCTGCTCAACCAGGTGATGGCAAATGTCAGCGGCTTTCTCGACCTTGAAACCAGCATGGAACTCGTGGCCGAGGAAATAACCAACCGGTTCCACGTCTCGCACGTGGGGATCGCCATAACCAACCTCGAGAAGACCGGCGTGGTGGTCGTGGCAGACTCGTCCAGTTTTGGTGAACATCCAGCCGGGCAGGGGAGTTTTTTACCGATCGGCAGGGAATCCGCCCTGGGGCAGGTTTTCAACACCCGCAAGGCTCTCTTTATCCCAAATGTACCGGAAAATTCCCTGCTCGAATCGGAACGCGGCGCCCTGGCAACCGCCAGCGCCCGGAGTACGTACATCGTCCCGCTCCTGCTTGGAAAAGAAGTCCTCGGGATCATGAACCTCGACTTCCGCGAAGAAGGCCGGACTCCGACCGAGCGCGAAATCCGCCTGCTGGAAACCATCAGCCTGCAGGTGGCAACCGCGGTACAGAAAGACCGCCTGTTCCAGCAGATCCAGGCGTCCGAATCGCGCTTCCGGGATGTGGCCTTCACCTCCGCGGATTATGTATGGGAAACCGACCTCGAATGGAAGTACACCTATCTCTCCGAGCGCGTCAAGGACGTACTGGGATATACTCCGGAGGAACTGGTCGGGAAATCTGCAGCCGATGTCTCCAGCCCGGAAGAATCCGGCAGGATGAAACAGGAACTGCTCTCCCAGATCGAATCCCGCAGCCAGGCAACCGACCTGGAAAATGTACTCATCTCGAAGGACGGAAAGCCAGTGACCGTCCTGACGAGCGCCGTCCAGATCCGCGACAACTTCGAGCGCGCCATCGGCTACCGGGGCATCGACAAAGACATCACCGCCCAAAAATCAGCAGAAAAAGTGCGGACGGCGATCCAGAGCATCTCCGAATCGGCCCTTGCAGCGCCGGATATGCAGTCCCTGCTGCGCGGCGTCCATGAAGCCGTGAACAACCTGATGCCTGCCAGGAATTTCTACGTTGCCCTATATGACGAACGCTCCGACCTGATGAACTTCCCATATTACGTCGACCAGTTCGATACCCTCCAGCCGCCACAGAAACCGGGGAAGAGTCTCACCAGTTATGTCCTGCGCAGCGGTAAACCGCTCCTGGCAACTCCGGATACATACAAACAACTGGTGGATGCCGGGGAGGTTACTCTCACCGGCACGGACAGTATCGACTGGCTCGGTGTCCCGTTGCGGAGCGGCAACCGGGTCATCGGTGTCATCGCTGTCCAGACATACGAGGAAACCACCCGTCTCGCCCTTTCAGACCGCGACACACTTGCCTTTGTTGCCAACCAGGTTGCGGTGGCAGTCGAACGGAAACAATCGGAACTCGAACTGCGCGCCCTGTTCATTTCGATGACCGACATCATCCTGGTGCTGGACAAGGACGGTCGTTACCTGCGGATCGCGCCGACAAACCCTTCCCACCTCTATAAACCATCCGAGGAATTGCTTGGAAGGCGGGTCGGCGACCTGCTGCCAGCCGATACAGCAGACCTCTTCCTCAAAGCCATTCACCAGGCTCTTGAAAGCGGCCAGACAACAAAGATCGAATACCCCCTGGAAGCAAGCGGCCAGCAGTTCTGGTTCGATGCCAGCATCTCGCCCCTCACCGAAGACCAGGTCTTCTGGGTCGCACGCGATATCACCGAGCGCAAGGACTTCGAAGAGACGCTCCGGCGGCAGAACGAATACCTGGCTTCCTCTTCCGAAATTGGCCGGCTCATCACATCGACCCTCGACCTCGACCAGTTGTTCAAACAGACGGTCAACCTGATCCGCGACCGGTTCGGCTTCTATCACGCCGCCATCTTCATCATCGAGGAGACCGGCTTCAACGCCGTCCTGCAGGCCGCCACCGGAGAAGCCGGGGCCGAAATGAAACGGCGCGGCCACATGCTGCCCCTGAGTTCGCGCTCGATCGTCGGATCGGTCTCATCGAGCGGCTCCCCGCTGGTCGTCAATAATACTGCAGTGGACTCGAACCACCGGCCGAATCCACTGCTTCCAGATACCCGCGCCGAAGCCGCCATCCCGTTGCGGGTGGGACGGCGCATCATCGGGGCCATCGACATCCAGTCGGACGAAGTGGATGCTTTCACCCAGGATGAAGTACAGATCCTCCAGTCGCTCGCCGACCAGGTTGCCATCGCCATCGACAACGCCCGTTCCTATGAGTTGGCGCAGAAAGCAGTCCAAGAGATGCGTGAACTCGACCGCATCAAGAGCCAGTTCCTGGCCAACATGAGCCATGAACTGCGGACGCCGCTGAACTCGATCATCGGTTTCTCGCGCGTCATCCTTAAAGGGATCGACGGGCCTGTTTCTGATCTACAGCAGCAGGACCTGAATGCAATCTACAATTCCGGGCAGCACCTGTTGCGGTTGATCAACGATATCCTCGACCTCTCCAAGATCGAGGCCGGCAAGATGGAACTTGCCTTCGATGAAGTGAATGTAGGCGACACCATCAACAGTGTCGTACCGACCATCACCGGGTTGATCAAAGATAAACCGATAAAACTCAAGAAGAATATCCCAACCGACCTGCCCATCATCCGCGCCGACCCGATGAGGCTGCGCCAGGTGCTGATCAACCTGCTTTCGAACGCTGCCAAGTTCACCGATGAAGGCACGATAAACGTCGAGGCGGGTGTGAAGCCAAGCGCCGACGGCCAGATGGAGATCGTCGTCAGCGTCAGCGATACCGGTCCCGGTATTGCGCCGGAAGACCAGGCTAAACTCTTCCAACCCTTCTCGCAGGTCGACGCATCGCCGACCCGCAAGACGGGCGGCACAGGCCTGGGTTTATCCATCTCCCGCCACCTGGTCGATATGCATGGCGGGCGGATCGGGATCCACAGCTCGGCCGGCAAGGGCAGCACCTTCTACTTCACCCTGCCCATACCGCACGAGAAGAGCGCCGGCGCGCCGGCCGTGCCTGCAAGCGGGGGGCGGATCATCCTCGCTATCGAAGACGACCTCCAAGTAGTCTCGCTCTACGAACGCTACCTCCAACCACAGGGCTACCAGGTCGTCTCCCTTACCGATCCTTCGCTAGCGAAGGAACGCATCAAACAGCTAAAACCATACGCCATCACCCTGGATATCATGATGCCCGGTCGTGATGGCTGGTCGGTCCTCAACGATCTTAAAACCGACGCGGAGACCCGCGACATCCCGGTCATTATTTGCAGCATCCTGGAGGAGGAAGAGAAAGGATTCAGCCTTGGCGCATCCGATTACCTGGTCAAACCGGTCCTGGAGGCCGAATTGCTGAACTCGCTCAACCGCCTCAACAGTGACGGGAGCATCGAGGATGTCCTGGTCATCGACGATGACCCGAAGGACTTGCGCCTGATCGGTCGCATCCTGAACCAGGATAACCGCTACCGGGCCATCCTGGCCCAGGGCGGCGCCCAGGGATGGGAAGTACTGGCATCGAATCCGCCCCATGCCGTCATCCTCGATCTCTTCATGCCAGACCTGGACGGGTTCGAAATCCTGCAAAAACTTAAAGCCAACCCGCGCCTGCGCGATATCCCTGTGATCGTGGTCAGTGGCGCCGACTTGACGCCTGCTCAGAAACAACGACTGGCAGATTTCGGCCAGGTATTATTGCAGAAGGCAACCATCACCGAAAAGGAACTCCTGTCTGTGCTGGATAAAGCCCTGACCCGCTTACGGGCGCGTTGATCGACAATTGGAACAAAAGATGAGTTTCGAGATCAAGTGCGTGGATTGCGGTCATGCCGCGCCATTTTTCCCCACTTCAAACACCTGCCCGCGTTGCAACAGCCAGTGGCGTGAGGCAGTTTATGATTACGACTCCATCGCGGAGACCCTGCCGGGACTGCTTGGGGAACGACAATTCGACCTGTGGCGTTACAGGGAACTCCTGCCTGTCCGCAGCCCAAATCCGGCCTTGAAAATGGGCGAGGGTGGCACGCCGTTGATCCAGGCTGTCAACCTGGGGATGATGCTCGGCTGCCCGAATATCTTCATCAAGGACGAACGCCAGGGACCAACCTCCTCCTTCAAAGACCGGCAGGCGGCAGTCACTATTGCGGCCTTGAAGGAGGCCGGCATCACCGAAATGGTCGCCGCATCCACCGGGAACGTCGCCATCTCCTATTCCGCATATGCCGCGCGGGCGGGGATCAAACTCTGGGCGTTCGTTACCAGTCTCGTACCGGCGGTAAAAATGCGCGAGATTGCCCTCTATGGCAGCCAGGTGGTGAAGGTGACCGGCTCGTACGACCAGGCAAAGCAGGTGGCTGCCGAGTTCGCCAGGCAGCGCAGCCTATACCAGGACACCGGCGCTCGGACCATCACCTCCATCGAGGCGATGAAGACGATCGCGTTCGAGATCGTCGAACAGATCTCAACGCTCCTCGGACCGGCAGGTACGAGTTCGACGAAGAAACAACCCACCCGCTGGCGGACGCCGACCTGGTACGTCCAATCCGTCAGCGGCGGGATGGGACCGCTGGGGATTGCCAAAGGATTCGACGAATTCTTGCGCATGGGGTTCATCGACCGGGTACCGGCGCTGGCCCCGGTCCAGGCCGAGGGGTGCGCGCCGATGGTCCAGGCCTGGAAACAGGGGCGCGAATCCGCCGAACCGGTCACCGATCCCCGCACCCGGATCGAGACACTCGCCACCGGCGACCCGGGTCGCACCTATACCCTGTTGAACAACCTGGTAAGAAAAACCGGCGGAGTATTCGAAAGCGTCACCGACGAGGAAGCCTTCCGGGCGATGCATGTACTTGCCAAGATGGAGGGAATTTCAGCAGAACCGGCCGCGGCGGTGGCGTTTGCCGGCTTGTTCAAACTTGTCCGCCTGGGCGTGATCAAGCCCACCGACAGCGTGGTGGTCAATTGCACCGGCCATACGATGCCGGCCGAGCCGTATATCCTGGGAGATAACTGGGCAAGGAATGTCATCCTGACCTCCGAAGCCTCGGAGAACATCCCGCAGGAAGGCCTGCTGGCCGCTCTCAGCAACGTTGCCCCGGACCGCTTTGCCCGGATCGCCATCGTTGACGACAGCCCTGATGTACGCAAGTTGATCCGGCGCATCCTGCAATCCCAGGGCGATTTCACCCTTTTCGAAGCCACGAATGGCCGGGAGGCGCTCGAACTCGTCGACAAGGAGAATCCGGACCTGATCGTTCTCGACTTGATGATGCCGGAAATGGACGGATTCTCGGTGCTCGATGCCCTGAAAGCCAAACCAGCCACAGCCAATATCCCGGTCATCGTTGTCACAGCCAAGGAACTCACAACAGACGAAAAGAACCGCCTCAAAGGACAGATCCAAGCCCTGATGCAAAAAGGGGATTTCCTGAGCGACGAATTCCTGGAAGAAGTCCGCTCATTGGTAGGATAAGGTTGGTCGATGGGAACCAGGCGGTGAGACTGAAAGGCGGAAGAACCAAGAGAGCAGGCATCAGCGCAGCCCTGGCTTCGGCGCTCTTCCTCGGCC
>VGNO01000015.1 GCA_016865985.1 Chloroflexota bacterium
GAGGGTGGACTCCTTCACCTCGCCGAAATTGCCCATATGGACTCCGGCGCAGAGATGTGCGCCCTTGCGCAGGCGGGCGAACGGTCCGATCTCTACCCGCTCCTCGACCCAGGCGCCTTCCAGCACGGATTTGAGCACCCGGCAGTTGTCACCGACCTTCGAATCGCGCACCAGGGTGTCGGGTCCCAGTTCGCAGCCGCGGCCGATGGCGGTCCCGCCATGCAGGTAGGTGTTCGGCCAGATGACGGTATCCGGCCCGATCGTCACGCCGGCGTCGATATAGGCGGCGCGCGGGTCGACCAGGGTGACGCCCGCCAGCATGTGGGACTGGTTGATGCGCGCCCGCATCGCCTGGTCGGCCTCCGCCAGGTGGATGCGGGTGTTGACCCCGATCGCTTCCAGCGCGTCATCCAGGAGGATGGCCTGCACCGGCAGCCCGGCTGCCACCGCCAGGGCGACCGTATCCGTCAGGTAGTATTCACCCTTCGGCGAGACTGCGAGCCGGGAGAGCGCCTCCCACAACCAGGCGGCGGAGAAACAGTAGGCGCCCACATTCAACTCGCTGATGGCCCGCTGTTCGGCTGTCGCCTGCGCCTCCTCGATGATGGCCGCCACCGTCCCGTCCGGACGGCGCAGGATGCGCCCAAAACCGCGCGGGTCACCGGCGATAACCGTCAGCAGGGAGAGCGGACCGGGGTTCGCCTGCTGGGTTTCCACCAGCCGCCGCAGCGTCTCGCCGCGCAGCAGCGGCATGTCGGCATAGGCGACGACCAGCAGGTCCGTTTTACCCGCGAGCAGGGTTTCGGCCTGCATCACGGCATGACCGGTGCCCAGTTGTCGTTCCTGCAAGATATACCTCGCCTGGTCGCCCACCCGCTCCCGGACGGCCTCCGCCCCATGACCCACAACCAGCGCCGGTTTCTCACCCGAGACCCCGGCCGCGGCCTTCAGGGCGTGGAAGACCATCGGTTGCCCCGCCACCGGGTGCAGTACCTTCGGCAGGCTGGATTTCATGCGCGTCCCCTGTCCGGCTGCGAGCAGGATTGTTGTCACTTTCATAATTTTTGACTCCTGGAGCGATTATTCAGTAGTCTCCCTATCGAGAGCAGATCGAAATTTCTTGCCACATATTACACGAATTTTTCACAAAAGGTAAAGGAAGAATTCGTGCCCTTTGTGAAATTCGTGGCCTGTTCATGCAACTGCTCCCAAAGGGGAGACCATCGATTATTCGAAAGCATGGTTATTAAGCAATCAACGGGCTTCCGCCGTTCGCGAAGCCCGTACTGGTGGTTGGCGACAACCCCGCTGCGGGGGAAGGACTGGCTGGGGCGCCTGGATTCGAACCAAGATACTCAGCTCCAAAGGCTGATGTGCTGCCATTGCACCACGCCCCAGTGGTAATCCCGGTTCCAGCACGGGATGCGGGCGAGATTGTATCACAGGGGCGGACGGCAGACAAGTTCAGCCGTTTTCGTCCTCCGGGGCAAGCCCCAACCGGCGCGCCTGCTCATAGGATATGGCATCCGGCTTGGCCGGGGCGGCGCGTGGTATCCCGGCAGCGTCCTGCCAGTAGGCATCCACTTCCTCGGGTTTGAGTTTTTTCCTGGCCTGTTTGAAGAGCGGTTCGAGGTCCTCGCCCTCTTCAGCCTCAGGTTCGGGCGTTGCGGGCAGGGCGCCTGGCTTGCCCTTATTCGGCGGGGCCGCTCTCTCCACGTCCAGGGAGGCCAGCGTTTCCCGGATCGTCCGGCAGGAGGATGAGAAGACCTCAATCGTCTGGAGCAGGCGGCCTTCCCCGGCCAGGTCCTTTCCAGCCGCCAAAAGGGCGTGGGTTGCGCCGAGCGGGGCGAAGACGAGATGGAAGTCGCCGGCATCGAAGATATGCCAGCCGGAGTTTTCATTCCGGCCGGCGAGGCTGGATACCTTCTGCCCGGCGCTGAAGATCGCCATCAAGGCCGCGGTCAATGATACCTCGGCGCTGGCATCGGGCAGGGCGCCGGCGCGGGCCAGGATGCGGCCGCGGTCGTTTAGCAACAACACCGCCTTGGCACCCAGTTCCTGGCGCAAGCCGCTCAACAGGTCCGGGATTCCGGGATGGACCGTCTCCTCGTTGGTGGAAATCGGCTCGGCCGGAAGCAGGGACTCCACCAGGCCGAGATGCCTTTCCACTGCATCCAGGAAATCGGCGATCGGCACCGGCTTGATGAAGAACGAATCGGCGCCGGCATTTCCCACTTCCTTGCGCACTTTTGGGTCGGTCAACCCGGTGATGAGGATGACCTTCGTCGCCGGGTGGAAATGGCGCACCTTCTGCATCAACTCGATCCCGGAGATGCCGGGCAGGCGGTAATCGGAAACGAGGACATCCACCCGGCGCCGGGAGGCATCCAGGATCGCCTCCTCCCCGGATGGACACTCGACCACCTCCAGTTTGTGGTCGAGCGTCTCCAGGCTGGTTCGCAGCAGCCGGCTGACTTCGCGCTGGTCTTCGACGATCAGGATGCGGTGTGGTTCCATAGATGGCGCTATTCTAACAGATATGTCTTGTTCCAGCCTGCCCGCGGAGCGGGGCGCTCCCGCCGGCTATTCCATCCTCAGGCGCGGGTTGAAGATGCGGTCGAGGGCAAAACCGAGCATGGCAAAGGCCAGGCCGGCGAGCAGGAGCAGGCCGACAGGCTCGAGGAGCCAGTAGTAGTTCCCCTGGTAGGCGCCGATGGTCAACGCGTCGTAGATGACCTTGCCCCAGGTGGGCAACGCCGGGTCGCTCAACCCCAGGTAGGCGAGGGTCGCCTCGTAGAACACGTAACCCGGCACCATGATCACCAATTGCGGGATCAGCGCCGGCAGGATGCGCGGCGCCAGGTAGCGGGTGATGATGCGCCAGTTGCCGACCCCGTAGGAGCGCGCCGCCTCGACATAGGGCGCCTCCCGCATCTGGAGAAAGGCTGCCCGGAAGTTCTTGACCGAACTGCCGAAGATGTTCAGGAGCGCCACAACTCCCAGGATGGCCCAGATGCTGCGGGTATAGAGGATGGAGACCATGATCACCACCGGGAGCGTGGGCAGGATCATGTTGATATCTGTGACCCGCTGCACCAGGTTGTCCACCCAGCCTCCGTACCAGGCGCCAACGGCGGCGATCAACATCGAGAGCAGGCTGGTAAGCGCCGCCCCCAGCGCCCCGAAAGCCAGCGCCACCGGCATCCCCCACAGCAGGGCGACGGTCAGGTCGCGGCGCTGGTGATCGGTCCCGGCCAGGCCGTGCACCCGGCCATAGAGCGCCATCTCGGCTTCGACGGTCGAACCCGGTTCGAAGACGTAACAGTCGAGCCGGAGTTCATAGACGCCGGGGATGGGGGAAAGGTCATCCAGGTCCCCATCGTCGAACAGTCCATCCTCCAGCGGTTCATCGCCTAGTTTTCGCGCCAGGCTCTTATCCTGCGACAGGTAGTACGAATTGTCCGAGTGGGTGAAGGATTGCTGGAAGATGGCGATCGACCGGCCATCGGGCCGGGTCCAGGTGGCGGTGACCAGCGGCAGTTTCTCGACATAGACGGGTTCGAAGAAGAGCGCCAGGTCCCGGGGGAATGCCTTGTAGTCATACTCGAAAGAAAATGTGGTCGTGATCCTGGTCATGTCCGACGAGATCGTCTCGACCGACCGGGCGCCGTCCCCGGCCTCGCTGTCCATCACCAGCGTGGCCGGCAGGTCGTCGCGGCGGAACAGGTTGACCCATTCGGGCGGAACGATGCGCGGGTTCTCGATGAACTCCTTCTCCTCGCGGCGCCAGGCGGCAATTGCTTCATCATACGGGATAGCGAACACAGTATAGATCGATACGCCGGCCAGGATGATTATGATCACCACCCCGGCGATGGCCGATGGATATCGGGCAATCTCCTGCAGGATGGGCTTGACGCTGGTGAACATGCGGTGGAAGACCCGCCGCTCCTTGCGCAAGGCGTTTCGCTCGGCCGGGGATAGTTGAGCGGCCCGGGTTTTCCTGGGACCGGACCCGGGGCGGTCCCGCCCCGGGACCCCGGCCTGTCCCCGTTTCTTCCGCCGGGTGCGCAGGCCGAAGCCCTGTCCCTCCACCCGCACCCGCGGATCGAGCATGGCATAGATCACATCGAGCAGCAGCGCCGTCAGCGCCAGCAAGTAGGCAAAGACGACCATGATCCCTACGATCAACTGGACATCGAAGCGCCTGGTAGCCTGCACAAAAAGGGAACCGATCCCCTGCCAGTAGAAGAGCGTCTCCAGGGCGATCGAGCCCTGCCAGAGTCCGATCATCGTCAGGGCAAAACTGGCGACCAGGTACGGCAGGGCCGGCTTCAGGATGTGGATACGCTCGATCCGGTGGGATGGCAGGCCCTTGGCCTTGGCCATTTCGACGTATTCCTCGTCCGAGTAGATCAAGAAATATGTCCGCCAGGCGTAGACGCTCTGGAAGAAAGCCCCCAGGAAGATGGCCGCGAACGGCAGCGCCATGTACTCCAGCAGGTAGGGCACATACGCCACCCAGTTGGAGGCCTGTAAGATGTCCACCTGGCGAGGGAAGGGCAGGATGTGCAACCCGGCGGCAAAGACGATGATCAGGACGATGCCGATGATCCAGCTCGGGGCGGACGAGAGGGGCGAGAGAGCGATCACCAGCCGGTCCAGGAAGCCGCCATATTTCCTGGAGATCCCAAGCGCCAGGAGGACACTGGTCACGAAAACCAGGACGTTGGCGCTGCCGGTCAGGAGCAGCGTATACGGGAGCGTTTCGGCGACGAGAGTCTTGACCTCCTTTTGCGTTACGAAATCGTAGGCGTAACGCGCCTCGCCCAGGTCGAAGACGATGCTGTGCGAGAAGAGGACCAGGGTCCGAAGGAGGAACGGTTCGTGCAGGCCGTAACCGTCCTCCATTTGCCATTGGATCCCCGCCAGGGCTGCCTCGCGCTGCTCGGCGGGTATATCCTTGAATTCCCCGCTCAGGGCGATGCCGCGCATCGAATCGAGGACGATCCCCTTGTAGATATTGTCGATGAACCCGCCCAGGTTCGCCACCAGGATGGCAAGGTACAACCCGATTGCCAGGGCCAGTAGCAGGGACAGGATTTTCAGGAGGGCAAATTTCGCCACCCGCAACACAGTCCCGGACCGTCCGGTGGCGGGTGTTTGTTCGCGGGCTTCATCGAACTGGGTAATGTCTGTCATGCATTCTCCGGTTCCGCGGTTTTGGCTGCATTCTCAGCCCGCTCGCTGCAATGCCCGGCGGGTATCCTTTCCGAGGCCGGGCCGCGGCAGGGAATGGAGGTTTTCACAGTAACCTATTGTAATGAATCCTCCAACTATAGACAACCTCGCGGAGCAGGATCCCCACCGGCGCGACGCTCCATGCCTGGAAAAAAAATACCCACAGCGTGGGTACTTTTTTACTGCCATCCAGCAGGTGCGTTACTTGTCCTTGTTCTTGGTATTCTTCACGTAAAAAGCCGCCCCAACCACGCCCAGCATCAGCCCGGTGAATGAAGCCGTGTACGCAAAGAAATTCAGGAAAATGGTGGACTCGATCGCCTGCATCACGATCAGGAACGGGAGGACCGCCCCGAGCAGGACCAGCACGAAACCCAGCGCCATGATGGCGCGCGGATCCCAGTCTCTCATTTCGGTTCGAACAACCAGCAGGCCACCTGGTGATGGTCGGCCACCGGGAAATCAGGCGGCTCCTTCACATCGCAGACGCCGTCGATCTTGTGCGAACAGCGCGGGTGGAAGCGGCAGCCCGGAGGCGGTGTGACCAGACTCGGCGGTTCGCCGGGCGGGATCTCCTTGAAGGTCTTGGCGTTGGCCGCGTCCGGCTCGGAGGTGCCGGTCAACAGCGCCAGCGTATAGGGGTGTTTCGGGTTATAGAGCAACTCCTTCACGCTGGCCTTTTCGACCAGTTTCCCGGCGTACATCACGAAGATCCGCTCCGAGAAGTAGCGCACGGTCGCCAGGTCGTGGGTGATGTAGATCACCGCCAGGTGATGTTTCTCCTGCAGGTTGCGCAAAAGTTTCAGGATCTCGACCCGCACCGAGGCGTCCAGCATCGAGACCGGCTCGTCCGCCACGATCAACTTCGGTTCCATGATCATGGCGCGGGCGATGACCACCCGCTGCTGCTGCCCGCCGGAGAGCATGTGCGGGAACTTGCCGAGGAAATCCTCGACCGGGAACATCTTGACTTCCTCGAGCACCTTGCGGATGCGTTGTTCGCGTTCCGCCGGGTCGCGGACGCCGTTGACGATCAGCGGCTCCTCCAGGATGCGTTGGACGCTCATGAAAGGCGCCAGCGCCCCGAATGGATCCTGCTGCACGTAACCGACATTGGCGCGGTACCAGCGCAGGCCCTTGGCGCCCATCTGGCTGACATTGGCGCCTTCGAACACCACCTCGCCTTCGGTCGGCTCGTACAGGCCGAGGATGGTCTTCATCAGGCTGGACTTTCCGCAACCGCTCTCGCCTACGACGGCGATGGCTTCACTGTGTCCCAGGTCGAATTCGACGCCATCCACGGCGCGGACATGACCGGCAACACCAAAACCGAAACGCCGCAGTTCGAACCAGACTCGCAGGTTCTTGATCCGCAGCAGGATGTCGTTGTCCTTAATCGCTTCGACGGCCGCCGGGACGCTCTCTTTTATGTTCTTTGTCGATTTTTTCGGTGACATTCCTATGCTCCTCGGTTAAGTATGGAGCCAGCACTTAACCTGGCGTCCCTCTTTCGAAATCATCGGCGGATCTTGCTCGCATTTTTCGAACCGGTAAGGACAACGCGGCGCAAAACGGCAGGAAGGCGGCAGATCGTACAGGCTGGGCGGCTGCCCGGTGATGAATTCCAGTTCGGTATCCCCACGCAGGCGGGGGACACTGGCCATCAGTTTCTTCGAGTAGGGGTGGAGCGGGTTGGAGAAGAAACGGGCCGAATCGCACATCTCGACGATCTGGCCGGCATACATGACGGCAACCTTGTCGGCCAGTTCGCTGGAGGTGGCGATGTCGTGCGTGATCAGGATGTAACTGGTCTCGAGGTTCTGCTTGATGCGTTTGAGCACATTGAAGATGTTGGCCTGGGTCAGCACATCGAGGGCGGAGGTCGGCTCATCGAGGATGATCAGGCTGGGGGCGGTAACGAGCGCCATGGCGATCGCCACCCGCTGGCGCATCCCGCCGCTCAATTCGAAAGCGTAACGGCTCAAGAATGCATCCGGCACACCCACATGCTGGAACATCTTGCGCGCCTGTTGGAGCGCCTCTTCCTTCTTTACACCGTGATGGACGACCAGCGGCTCGGCCACCTGGTCGCCAACTTTGAGCACCGGGTTGAGGGAGTTCATGGCCGCCTGCGGGACGAGCGACATCATCGCCCAGCGCACATCGCGCCGGAACTCCTCGTCTCCCAGGGCCATGATGTCCGTCCCGTCGAGCGCCACCTTGCCGCTGTACTTCGAAACATTGCGGGGCAGAAGGCGAAGGATGGCCTTTGCCAGGGTTGTCTTCCCGCAGCCGGACTCGCCGAGGACAACGACCGCCTCGTTGTAACCCAGTTCGAAATCCACCCCGTCCACCGCCCGAACCGCGCCTTTGCCGGTCTGGAAGTGGAGGTAAAGATCGTTGCAGCGCAACAGGGTTTTTTCGGTCGTTGCCATTACAGACTCCTCAATCTTGGGTTGAAGATGCGGTTCAGGGCAAAACCTACCAGTGAGAAGGCCAGGCCGGTGATCATCAACAGGACGGCCGGTTCGAGAACCCAGTAGTAGTAACCATTGAACAGGGCGCCGTTGGCCTGGGCGTCGTTGATGATCTTGCCCCAGGTCGGCAGGGTGGGGTCGCCCAATCCCAGCACAGCCAGGGAGGCTTCCAGGAAGACGTAGGACGGGATCAGGGTCACCAGGGCCGGGATGATGAGGGGGATGATGCGCGGCACCAGGTAACGGATGATGATGCGCCAGTCATTGGCGCCGTAGGCACGCGCCGCTTCGACATAGGGCGATTCCTTGACCTGGAGGAAGATGGAACGATAGTTCTTGATGGCAGCGCCGAAGATGCTCAACAGGATCGTCATGCCGAGCATCAACCAGATGTTGGTCGAATAGAAGGTGCCGATCATGATCAGGATCGAGAGGAACGGCAGCACCAGGTTGACTTCGGTGATGCGCTGGATGATGCCGTCCACCCAGCCCCCGTACCAGGTGCCGATGGCGGCGATGATCATGGTTGTCAGGGTGGTGCCGAGGGCGGCCAGCAGCCCGAAAGCCAGCATGATCGGGGTGCCCCACAGCAGGGCGATCATCAGGTCGCGGCGCTGGTGGTCCGTGCCCGCAATGCCGTGCACCTGGCCGAAGAGCACCATCTTGATGTCGACGGTCGAGTCCGGCTCGAAGGTGAAGGCTTCGACCTTCAGTTGATAGGCGCCTTCGACCGCAACCGGGGTATCCAGTTCCGGGTTGGCGAAAAGTCCCTGCTGGGGGACCATGCCCAATTTTCGCTGCAAGCGCGCATCCTGCGAGGCGTAGTAGGATTCGCTCGCGCCGATGGCGAGGCTGCCCATATTGATCTCGCGGCCATCCGGGGTGATCCAGGTCATGCCGATGTGCGGTTGTTTCTCGACGAAGGTGGAAGAGAAATACAACACCAGTTCCTGCGGGAAACCGTCGTAGGGATAGTCGATGTTGAACAGGATGGTGTGCTTGGTCATCCCGGAGGTTTCCTCCACCGTTGCGAGCGCCGTCCCTTCGGTCGTGCTCAAAACGACGGTCTCGGGCAGGTCGTTGGCGCGGAAGAAGTTGATCCAGGCCGGGGCGGCGGTGCGCGGGTTCTCGTCCCAGACACCCACGCCGGCCCGCCAGAGCGTAATGGCCTCCTGGTAGGGGATGCTGATCAGGGCATAGGCCGCCACAGCCACCAGTATGAAGATGATCACCAGACCGGCAATTGCGGATGGATATTGCAGGAGTTCCTTGAAGGATCTTTTCAGTGTGTTCATGCTTTACTCTCTCCGTCGCCAATTTTCACCCGCGGGTCGACCAGAGCGTAGATGAACTCCAGCAGGAAGACGGTGATTGCCAGCAGGTAGGAGAAGATGATGGTGGTGCCCACGATGACCGGGGTATCGTAGAAACCGATGGCCTGGAAGGTGGCGCGTCCGAGGCCCGGCCAGTTGAAGACTGTCTCGAAGATCGGCGCGCCGCCCCACAGGCCGATCAGCAGGAAGGCGAAGGAAGTGATGATGGGAGGCAGGGTCGGGCGCAGGACATAACGGCGCTCGATCGCCTGCGAAGTCAGACCCTTGGCCTTGGCCATCTCGACGTAATCTTCGCTGGAATAGATCAGGAAGAAGGTGCGCCAGGAGAAAGCGCTGGAGAAAATACTGCTCATGATAATGGCTGTCACTGGCAGGATCATATGCTCGAGCAGGCTCAGGGCATATCCCACTTTCGATTCAGGCGGAGGGGCATCCACCATGCCGCCGAAGGGCAGCACCTTCAAGGCGGCGGCAAAGATCAGGATCAGGAAGATGCCGTAGAACCAGCCCGGGGCGGCCGAGGTCGGCGCCAGGGCCACCACCACCCGGTCGAAGAAACTACCGTAGCGGCGGGAGAGATAGAGCGCAATGGTGATCGCCAGGATGAACAGGAACAGGTTGGTCGTACCGAAGAGCACCAGGGTGGACGGGAGTCGCTCCAGGATGATCAGGCGCACCTGTTTCGAGCCGCTGTCGCTGGTCATCTGCTCGGCAAAGCCCAGGTCGAGGGTCAGGGCATGGCCCAGGTAGCGAAAACTGCGGATGATGAACGGGTCGTTGAGCCCCAGGCGTTCCTCTTCGATGGCGATCATCTCGTTCATGACCGCCTCGCGTTCCTCTTCGGGCAGGAGCGTGAACTGGCGGTCGCCGCGCATGCTCAACGCCACCCCTTCGCGGATCTGCGCCCGGCGGATACGGTCGACGTACCCGCCCATGTTGGCGATCAGGACGGTCAAATACACACCGACCACAACTGTCAGGAACAGCAGGGCCAGTTTGACCGCGCTGTACTTGAGAACGCGGGCCACCGCGCTCCCGGTGGACTTGGTCGAGATTTTCACCTTTTCAGATGGCTCAACCATTGCGGCATCTGTCTCTGTCATGGCGCCTCTCTTGCACTTTATTAAGGATTTGGCCCGATAGGGAGGGCCGTAGGACTCTCCCTATCGGGCCGATAGAACTCGTGAAACGCTTGCTTACGGAGCGGAGGTCACGAACTCGACCGACTCGAAGGATGGGATGCTTTCCAGCGCTGAGACCACGACAGCCGTCAGCTTGGTGGAGCCGGCGGTGAGGGTTGCGGTCTGTTCAGCGGTCAGGGAGGCTTTCCAAACACCATCCTCGACAGCCTCGGCGACGCCCGTGAAGACCAGCGCGCCATCGGCGCCGAAGACCAGGAAGGAGACATTCAGGACGTCCGCAATGGCATACGGCTCATCGTTGAACGAAACCAGGATCTCGAATTCGGCAGCGGAACCGATCTTGACATCCGCCGGGGCGGTGATGTCGATGACCGGGATCGGCGGGAGGCCGTAGCCAGCCCACTTGTCAGCCAGATCAACAAAGGCCGAGAAGTTCTTGAGAACGACCATACCCTCGACGGGGAAGGCGCGTTCCAGGTAGTACGGGCCGGTGCCGATCCAGAAGTGGCCGCGGGCGCGGTACCACTCGGCGTAGTTCGCCCAGCGGGCGGTGGCTTCGTCGGCGGTGATGAACTGTCCCAGGGTAGCGGCATACGGGATGTAGTTCTCAGCCTGGGCCGTATCGAAATAGGTCTTCAGGATGGCCACGGTCGGGCCGCTGATGTACGACATCCAGTCCTTCTCGAGGGTTTTGGACTTGGCCTGGGTGAAGGCGGTTTCGCCGGCTGCTTCAGCCAGCAAGCCGATGGACAGGCTGTGCCAGGCGCCGGGGCCGAAGCCATAGTTCGGGAAGTAGGTGGTGACGTTGTTTTCCGCATCGGGCTGCCAGTTGTCGGTGTAGTACTCGATGACCAGCGGGTCAGCGGATGCGATCTTGAAGCCCTTGAAGGTCGTCTGGAAGACGCCCAGGGTGGTGCCGGCGGCGGGATCGTAGAAAGCGCTCAGTTCATTGCCGCGGTCGAAGGTCAGGATCAGACCGAAGACGAAGTCGGCAATGTCGATCGGGCTGCCATCGTGCCAGGTGACATTCCACAGGTCAGCCGGGTAGTAGGCCACGCTCTTGATCAGCGAGGTCAGGCCTTCCGGGAACTTCTCACCAACGGTGACGAAGGTTTGGGTTTCGGCATTCCAGTCGATCCAGGCATCAGCCGGGACGACGTTCGATTCGACCTTGGTCAGGGTGACCCAGTCATAGGTCACGCCAATCGGCAGGTCCTGCTGGGCATAGACTTCGGCGCTCTCGATGCGCTGCGGGCGGGCAAGGCCGGTCCACGGGTCGGGGATGACACCGACATCGGAGGTGGCGCGGGTCAGGGCCTGGTCGTAGATCCAGTTCGAACCGCCCAGGGGGTTCCAGGGGTTGGTCAGAATGGAGGGCATGGCCAGGGTGAGGGCGCCGCCCTCTTCGCCGATGCGGCGGATGGTGTAGGGCCACAGGCGGGAGCCGGCAACGGCGCCAGCCAGGTCACCGACGACGGTGACTTCCTTGCGGAAGGGGGTGAAGGAAGCGCGGTTGGTGGTCCAGACGCGCTGGGCTTCCTGCAGGGAGAGCGGGATCAGGGTCGCGAACAGTTCGCGGCGTTCCTCGAGGGTGGCGTACTGGCGGTTGTAGAGGGCCAGGCCGGCTTCATCGAATTCGGCGCTGTTGACATAGGCATCCCAGAGCGGGTTGCCAGGCCAGCCTTCGCCGGAGTAGAAGTCGATGAAGTTATCTTCCTCGGTGCGCGGCACAGCGGTGGTGATCCAGCCGCCGGTGTAGAAGTGCCACAGGCCGTCATTCGGGTTGCCCTGCCAGATGGGGGCCAGTTCGGCCGATTTCTTTTCCTGGCGGGTGACGAGGAAGCCGAGGTTCTCCAACTGGGTGGCGAAGTAACCACCGATCAGCAGGCGCTCGTCTTCGAGGCGGATGAGGCCGATGATCTCGACCTGCTCGCCGTTGAACATCCACTTGCCATCTTCGAAGGTGGCGCCCATGGCGACCATTTCGGCATCGAAGACAGCCTTGGCCTTGGCTTCATCGAACGCATAATAGGCTTCCCACTGGGCAGCCAGGTCAGCGTACTTGGCGTAGTCGGCGAAGGTGGGGGCGAAGCAGAAGTAGCGTGGGATCGCCATGCCCTGGGTGATTTCCTGGGCGATGTAGTCGCGGTCGACCAGCCAGTTGACGGCTTCGCGGATCTTGGCGTTCGAGAACGGGTTCAGTTTGCCAGTGGCTTCGAAGGTCGGGCCGACCGGGTTAAGGGTCAGTTCGTTGTAGGAGCCATAGGAGCGGATCATCGCCAGGTTCTCGGAGGCTACGACCTGCGCCAGCAGGTCAGCCTTGGCAACGGTGTAGGCATAGATGTCGATCTCGCCGGCTTCCAGGCGGCGGATGGCCGCTGAATCGGAAGGCTCTTCGATGACGACGATCATGTCCAACCAGCCGCCATGGCGGGTGGTGGTGGGTCCAGCGGGTTCCTCGACGACCGGTTCTTCGGTCGTGGGTTCCTCAACCACCGGCTCTTCGGTGACAGGCTCGGTGGGCTGGCAGGCGGCCAGAACCATGCTGGCGACGAGCAGCAGACCGAGGACCATCATTAAGCGATTACGTAACATTGTCTTTCTCCTCCAAAATTAGGTTGAAAGAATAGGATAGGGGGATACGCAAGCAGCAACATGAGGATCCTTGGGAGAATCACCTCCTTTGCCAAAAATTGCCTCCAAACCTGGCATTTTGCCTCTTATGCCTGGGAGGCTTAGAGGAAGATTAACACAAGAGGTATAAAAAGTCAAGTATCCCCAGAGGGGTTTATCGCCGGGCGGCCTGGAGCGGGGGACTCGGGGGTTTCCGGCGCGTTTTTTACGGGGCGCAACCCGCACCGTAATCGTACATCTCCAGTCCGCCCAGCCCGGCCATCAGCGCCGCGGCTTGGTCGTAATGGCAGAGATCGGGCCGGCTGGCGGACAGTCGCACCCGCCAGTAAAGCGGCAGCAGCGGCAGTTCGTCCGCCAGGATGGACTGCAGGACGCGGTAGGCTTCCGCCCGGGTTTCGTCGCCGGGCAGGGCGGCGGCTGCCTCCAGGCAGGCGGCGTCGTAGGACGGGCTGTTGAAACCGGCCAGGTTGATGCCCGACCATTCGTTCCCAGCCGAGGGGATCTCGCTGGAAAGGAACCAGTCGCACAACGGTTCCACCCCGGCGCTGCCCAGCGCCGATTGCGCCAGGTCGAACGACCGGCCAAAGAGGGGACCCTCCGGCCCTGCGGCGTAAAAGTCGCCCATCGGTACATAGCGCAGTTCGAGTTGGATGCCGCACCCGGCCAGCGACCCGGCCAGGAGTTCGCCCACCTGGCGGCGCGGGGCGGAATCGGTCGTCAGGTACTCGAGGGTCAGCCGCGTCCCGTCCGGTACACGGGGGATGCCGACCGCCTGGCGCGGGGTGGCGGGGTCATGGTCGGCGTCCTTCCAGCCGGTCTCATCCAGGAGAGCCGCGCCCGACTGCGGGTCATAAGGGATACTGGATGCCTGCGGGTCGAACAATGGATGGCCGGAAGGGACGAGCGAGACCGGCACGGAAGTCAGGCCGGGCAGCGCCGCGTCCACCACCCGCTGGCGGTCGATGCACAAGGCAATTGCCCGCCGGGTGCGTACGTCGCCGAGAAGGTCCGGGCGGTCCCCGGCCGCCAGTGAGAATCCGTCGTCGTAGGATGCCGGTTGGATGCCGAAGGTGAGATTCTCCATCACCATCGAAGGGGCCGATTCGAGCAACAGCAGGCCGTTCGCCTCCATTGTCAGCAGCAGGCCCACCTGCGATTCGAGCGGGACGCTGGGCGCCAGCAGGTCGCACTGGCCTGCCAGCAGCATGCTGATGGCCTGTTCCGGGTCCGGGCTGAAACGGAAGGTGAGCTGGTCGAAATATGGCAGGCCTTCAGCGGCGCGGCGATAGTAGGGGTTCTTCACCAGCCGGATGGAATTGCCTGCCAGCCATTCTTCGATGATGTAAGGCCCCCAGCCGAGTGGGAAACGGGAGGCCAGATCGGTATCCGGCAGTTCCTCCACCGCGAACTCGCCCCACAGGTGTCCCGGCAGGGGCAGCCAGAAGTTGGCGAAGAAGGTCGGGTCGAGGTAGCCGGGTTTGCCCCACCACTGGACGGACAGGTCATCCACGGCTTCGTAGGACTGGGTGCGATCGAATAGATACTTGGAACCCTGAGTCTCGGGATTGGCTGCAAGGTTATATGAAAAGACCGAGTCGGCAGCCGTCAGTGGTTCGCCATCGGCCCAGGCCAGTCCCGGCAGCAGGCGGAAATTGACCACCATCTGGTCCATCTGCACTTCGCCCAGGCCGTCGTATACAAGCGCGCAGCCGTCCTCCCGGCAGCCGGCCGGGCGGAAGCGCGTCCCGACCTGTAGCGTGGCCGGGTTGCCGCCGGCGTCCACGATCGCATCCCCCACGTAGACGGACACGCTCTCGATCATGGCGTCATCATCGTCCAGGCTGGGCAGTTTCTCCAAGATGACCGGTTCGTAGCCGTACCCCACCAGGTCCAGCGGCCCGTCGTAGACGGCCGAGAGCGCCTCGCGCGCCGGGGTGGAAAGCGTGCCGTACGGGTACAGGCTGTCGGGCTCGGCCCCCAGGCAAATGGACAGGGTGCGGGGCGCGGCCGGGGCCGGGCTAGGGGACGGTGTGCCTTCGGCCGGCAGGGTCGGGGTGGGCTCCAGGTCCGCGCCGCAGGCCGAGAGCAGCAACGCCAGGACGGCGAGCGCCATTATGGAGTGCATCATACGGTTCATGGGTTCCTCCCTTGCAGGGACTGGTCTCATGGATGCGATTATACAACAGGCGGGGGGGCGGCTGCGTTGACATCCCTGCGCCCTGAAAGTACAATCACCCCGCTCGTGGAACATCCGGCAACCCATACCCATTTTCGAGGAGGAAGACCATGTTGAAAGAATTCAGAGCCTTCATCATGCGCGGCAATGTCATGGACCTGGCGGTGGGCGTCATCATCGGCGGCGCTTTCGGCAAGATCGTCGCCTCGCTCGTCAACGATATCCTCATGCCGCTCATCGGACTGCTGATCGGCGGGATCGATTTCAGCAGCCTGTCCTTCACCCTCGGCAGCGCCACCGTGGCTTATGGCCTCTTCATCAATAACATCATCGACTTCCTCATCATCGCCCTGGTGATCTTCCTGATGGTCAAGGCGCTCAATAACCTGCAGAAGAAACCGGCCGCAACACCCGCCGCGCCGGCCACGAAGGAATGCCCGCGCTGCTTCTCCACCATCGCCATCAAGGCAACACGCTGCCCGAACTGCACTTCGGAATTGAAATAATCCTTGCACGGGCGACGCATGCGCCGCCCCTACCCACATGGATTTCCTCGACAAACTCAACCCGCAGCAACGCCAGGCCGTCACAGCCGAGGCGGGACCTGTCCTGGTGCTGGCCGGCCCCGGGTCCGGCAAGACGCGGGTGCTGACCCAGCGGGTGGCTTACCTGATCGCCCACCTGGGGGCGCGTCCCTACCAGATGCTGGCCGTCACCTTCACAAACAAGGCCGCCCGTGAAATGGAAGGCCGCGTCAAGGGCCTGCTGGGAGAGGACGCGATGCGCGGTCTGTGGCTGGGCACCTTCCATGCTACCTGCGCCCGCATCCTGCGCAGCGAGGCCGGGCTGCTGCCGATCGGCGAGAACTTCGTCATCTTCGATACGGACGACCAGGTGCGGGTGGTCAAGGCTGTCGTCCGCGAACTCGACCTGGACGACAAGACCTACCGCCCGACCTCGGTGCACGCGTCCATTTCGCGCGTCAAGAATGAACTGATCCGCCCGGAGGATTACCCGACCCAGACCTACCGGGACGAAGCGGTGAAGCGCATCTATGCCCGTTACCAGCAGGCCCTCATCCAGTCAAACGCGGTGGATTTCGACGACCTGCTGCTGCTGACGGCCTACCTGCTGGAGGAGAACCTGGCGGTGCGCGAGAAGTACGCCCAGAAGTTCCGCCACATCCTGGTGGATGAGTTCCAGGACACCAACCAGGCGCAGTACATGCTGCTGCGCCATCTGGCTTCCGTGCATCATAATATCTTCGTGGTCGGGGACGAGGACCAGAGTGTGTACAGGTGGCGCGGTGCGGACTATCGCAACGTCCAGCGCTTCGAAAAGGATTTCCCGGAAGCGCAGGTCATCCTGCTGGAGCAGAACTACCGCTCGAAGCAGGTCATCCTGGACGCCGCCATGGCCGTCATCGACCGCGCCCACCACCGCCGTCGCAAGGAACTCTTCACCGAACGCGGCGCCGGCGAGAAACTGTCTTATTTCGAGGCCTTCGATGATTACGGCGAAGCCTCCTTCGTGGTGGACAGCATCGCCCAACTGGTCGCCAGCCGCAGCATGGGACCGGGCGAGTGCGCCGTCATGTACCGCACCAACGCCCAGTCCCGCCTGCTGGAAGAGGCCTTCCTGCAAGCCCGCATGCCGTATCGCCTGGTGGGGGCGCAGCGCTTCTACGGACGGCGTGAGGTGAAGGATATGATCGCCTGCCTGCGGTTGGTGCACAACCCCGCCGACGAGATCTCGCTCGACCGGGTCATCAACGTCCCGCCGCGCGGCATCGGCGACAAGACCATCCTGGCGTTGCATACCGCCGCCCGCGCCGCGCGGGTCTCGCCTGGAGCGCTGCTGATGGACCTGGGGCGCGGCTCCGACTCCCCGGCCTGGGAAAAGTTCAGCGGGCGCGCCGCCCTGCCGCTGGCCGATTACGGCGGCCTGCTTTCTGCCTGGGTCTCCGCCGCCGGCGTGTTGACCGTGGCCGAACTGTTCGACCGCATCCTCGCCGACACCGGCTACCAGGACTACATCAACGACGGATCGGACGAGGGTGAAGAGCGCTGGGAGAACGTGCTGGAACTGCGCCGCCTGGCGCTCGAATATGGCAACCGCACCATCTCCGAGTTCCTCCAGGATGTGGCCCTCATCTCCGACCAGGACACCCTCGGCGAAAGCCAGAGCGCCCCGACCCTGCTCACTCTGCATGCCGCCAAGGGACTCGAGTTCGGGGCGGTCTTCATCGTCGGCCTCGATGACGGCATCCTGCCGCACAGCCGCTCCTTCGACGAACCGGAGGAAATGGAAGAAGAACGCCGCCTGTTCTACGTCGGCATCACCCGCGCCAAGGACCGCCTCTACCTGGTGCGCTCGCTCCAGCGCGGCGGGCGCGGCTACGCCGAGGAAACCATCCCCTCCCGTTTCCTGGATGACATCCCGGCCGGGCTGGTGAGCGGCAAGTCCCGGGGCGGGGGCCGCGCCGGGCGTCCCTCCTCCACCCCGACCTGGCAGGCGTCATCCCCGTCCCGGCCTGCGCCCGTCATGGAGAACCGCTTCCGGGCCGGGATGCGCATCTCCCACCCCGTCTGGGGCGAGGGCATCGTGCTCGACTCCCGCCTGCAGGGCGGCGACGAGACCGTGGACGCGGTCTTCGAGTCGGTGGGCATCAAGCGCGTGGCGGCCAGCCTGGCAAACTTGAAAATTCTGAACAATAAGAAGTGAGAAACACGAAGGACTCAAAGGAGCACAAAGAAACTAAAAGGGAAACATAAATGTTCTTCGTGCACCTTCGTGATCCTTTGTGTCCGTCGTGTTGAATTTTCTTCAACCATTGAAAGGACGCTCATGCTCAAGAACCTCCCCTCCACCCCCGAAGCCCTCACCGCCTGGACCTGGACCGAGATCGAGCCGCACTACCAGGACCTCGAATCCCGCCCGTTGACGGAAGCCGGCGCCACGGAATGGCTGGCCGACTGGACGCGCCTGGGCGAGAAACTCGAAGAAATGTACTCGCGCCTCTCGGTCGCCACCTCCATCAACACCGTCGACAAGGAAGCCGACGAACGGATGAACAAATTCCTCGATGGCATTTTCCCCCACGCCATGGCCGCCGAGCAGAAGTTGAAAGAGAAACTGCTCGCCAGCAAACTGGAACCGGAGGGTTTCGAAATCCCGCTCCGCAACATGCGCGCCGAAGCGGAACTGTTCCGCCAGGCCAACCTGCCGCTGCTATCGGAAGAAAAGAAACTCAGCCTCGAATTCGACAAGATCTACGGCGCGCAGACGGTGCAGTGGGAGGGCGAAGAGGTCACCCTCACCCGCCTTGCCATGACCTTCCAGCAGCCCGACCGCTCCAAACGCGAACAGGCCTGGAACGCCAAAGCCAAACGGCAACTCGACGACGTGGAAGCCATCAACGACCTGTGGGTCAAGTTCATGGAAGTGCGCGCCCGGATCGCGAAGAACGCCGGGAAACCTTCCTACCGTGAGTATACCTGGCAGCAGAAACTGCGCTTCGACTACAGCCACGAGGACTGCAAGGCCTTCGCCAGCGCCATCGAGCAGGTCGTCGTCCCGGCCGCAACCCGCATCTACCGGAAGCGGCAGCAGGCGCTCGGCCTCGACTCGCTCCGCCCGTGGGACCTGGTGGACGGCTGGTATTCGCGTCCCACCCAGCCGGCCGGCGCTCCGGCGTTGAAACCGTTCACGACAATAGATGAACTCAAATCCAAGACGTCGGCCATCTTCCATAAAGTGGACCCAGCGCTGGGCAAACATTTCGACAACATGGTGGCCGAAGGCCTGACCGACCTCGATAACCGCAAGAACAAGGCGCCCGGCGCCTACTGCACCTCCTACACCTCCATCCGCAAACCGTTCATCTTCGTCAACGCGGTCGGCATCCACGAGGACGTGATGACCACCCTGCACGAATCCGGCCATGCCTTCCATGTCTTCGAGACGGCGGAAGCGCCATACATCCAGCAACTGGCTGTGCCGATGGAATTCGCCGAGGTGGCTTCGATGGGCATGGAACTGCTGGCTTCGCCCTACCTGACCGGTTTCTACAGCGAAACCGAGGCGGCGCGCGCCCGCATCGAACACCTGGAAGGGATGCTCCTGTTCTGGCCGTTCATGGCCGTGGTGGACTCGTTCCAGCAGTGGGTTTACGAGAACCCGCAGGCCGGCGCCGACCCGCGCCAGTGCGACGCCCAATGGGGCGAACTCTGGGAGCGCTTCATCCCCGGCGTGGACTACTCCGGCATGGAGCAGGTCAGGGACACCGGCTGGCACCGGAAACTGCACATCCACCAGATTCCTTTTTATTATGTAGAATACGGCCTGGCGCAACTGGGCGCGGTGCAGATCTTCGGAAACGCCCGCCGGGACCAAAAGAAAGCCGTGGCCGATTACCGCAAGGCGCTCTCGCTGGGCGGCATGGTGACCCTGCCCGAACTCTTCCAGACCGCCGGGGCAAAATTTGGCTTCGATGTGCCGACGGTCAAGAAAGCGGTGGATTTGATGGAAGAGGTGGTCGGGGAGTTGGAAACCAAAGTCTAACCGCAGAGCACGCGGAGAGCGCGGAGACTTTATTTATTTTTCTCCGCGTTCTTTGCGCTTTCCGCGGTTGAATCTCCGGAGGCGATATGGACTGGAAACTTCTCTGGCAGATCTTCTGGCTCTTCGCGAAGGTCGCCATGTTCTCGTGGGGCGGCGGGCCGGCCTCGCTCGGCCTGATGCAGCGCGAGGCGGTGGCGGCCGGCTGGCTCACGCCGGATGAATTCGCCGACGGCGTGGCTTTGAGCAACGCCATGCCGGGACCGACCGCCCCGCAGGCCTCGGGTTTTGTGGGCTATAAATTGGCCGGCTGGCCGGGCGCGTTGATGGCGATCTCCGGCACGGTCGTGCCGGCCACCCTGTCGATGCTGCTCCTGCTCACGGTTTTTTTCACCTTCATAGACAACATGTATGTGAAAGCCGCCATCACAGGCATCCGTCCTTTCGTAGTCGGCCTGCTGGCGTGGACCGCCTACCAGATGGCATTCACAATTTTCGGCCTCAAGCAGGGGCTGGGGCAGTCGGTGGTCCAGGGTTGGGACAAGTGGCTGGTCGCAGCCGGCGTCTTCGCCCTCCTGACCTCCACCAGCATCAGCCCCATCTGGCTGGTGGTCGCCACCGCCGTCATCGGGCTTATCTTCTACCGGTGAAACGCCGCCTTTTCGGCCTGCTCTACCGCATCTACGCCCTGCAATGGCGGATCACCCGCCCCATCACGCTTGGCGTACGGACGCTCCTCATCAAGGAGGGGCGGGTGGCGCTGGTGAAACCCATCTACCAGGAGGGCTGGTACCTGCCCGGCGGAGGCGTGAAACGCGGCGAGACGCCCGAACAGGCCGCCCGGCGCGAATGCCGCGAAGAGGCCGGCGCAGAGACAGGTGAACTCAGGCTCTTCGGCATCTTCACCCAGTTCATCGAACACAAGAACGACCACATCGTCGTCTTCCTCTGCACCGATTTCGAACTCCCGGGCGGGAAAGACTTCGAGATCGAAAGGGTCGAATCCTTCCCGCTCGAAGCCCTACCCGCCGATATCCGCCCCGGCAGCCGGAGGCGGATCGAGGAATACCTCCAGGGCGGGTTGCAGCCCGGGACCGGCGCCTGGTAGGCATGGAATCCCGCGCTTTATGGTTTAATTGAGATATGACCGAAACCCTCAAGATCATCATCCCGACTGCCGGCTGGGCCACCCGCATGAGGCCGCAGACCTGGTCCAAGCCCAAGCCGCTGGTGAGCGTAGCCGGGCGCACCGCCCTCGACCACCTGCTGGACTCCTTCCGCACTGTCCCGCGCCTCGAGGAGGCCGAGTTCGTCATCATCTACAGCCCCGGCCTGGGCGAGACGCAGATCCCGCCTTACATGAAAGAAAACCACCCGGGTCTAAAAGTCCATTATGTGCTGCAACCGGTGATGAAAGGCCAGTCCGACGCCCTGTGGCTGGCGCGGCAGCGCCTGGCCGGGCCGACGCTGGTGTGTTTCTCCGATACGTTGATCGAAACCGACTTCTCCTTCCTGTCCCAGGCGAAAGACGAAAGTGTGGCCTGGGTAAAAAACGTCCCCGACCCGCGCCGCTTCGGCGTGGCCGAGGTGGACGCGGAGGGCTGGGTGAAACGCCTGGTGGAAAAACCCGCCACCCTCGACAACACGCGGGTGGTGGTGGGCTGTTATTACCTCCACGAAGGGCGTGTCCTTGTGGCCGCCATCCGGGAACAAATAGAAAGCGGCGCATCCCTGAAAGGCGAATACTTCCTGGCCGACGCCATCAATATCATGATCGGGCATGGCCTGAAGATGCGCACCGCCAGCGTGGAGGCCTGGCTCGACACCGGGACGATCGCCGCCACGCTGGAGACCAACCATTACCTGCTGGAACGCGGGCTGGGGAATACCCCGGTCGTGCGGGACGCGACCGTCCGGATCGCGCCTCCGGTCTTCATCCACCCGACAGCCGAGATCACAGCCTCTGTCATCGGGCCGTATGCATCCATCGGCGCCGGGTGCGTGATCCGCAACGCACAGGTCGCCGAGTCCATCCTCGAGGCCGGGGTGACGGTGGAGGCCGCAGCCCTGACTGGCTCCTTTATCGGCCGCCAGGCCTCGGTGCGGGGCCGCTCCGCCCAGGACCCGCCGCTGACCCTCAACATCGGCGATAACAGTACGGTGCGCTTGGAATAGCGCCTTTCGTTTGTAGGACAAGATGATTTCTTGTCCTACTTGTTTTTACAGGATTGTCCTACAATGGATATTGTCGAATGCCAATCCGGCTTCACCTACGCCGACAGGCCGACCGCCCTGGTCTGGGAAGGCCGGCGGCTGGAGGTGGATGCCATCCTGGCCACCTGGCGGGCGCCCGGCGCGCGCTGTTTCCGGGCGCTGGCCGGAGAACGGCAAGTCTTCGACCTGGTCTTCCGTGAAGATGATAACTTCTGGCAAATCATCCCCTTTCAGGAGCAATAGATGCAGGAAATCTCGAGTGTGCGCTACCTCTCGCAACGTGTGGCCGGGCTGAAGCCCTCCGGCATCCGCAAGTTCTTCGATATCGCGGCGACAATGAAGGATGTCATCTCGCTCGGCATCGGCGAGCCGGATTTCACCACGCCCAAGCCCATCCTGGAGGCGGGCATCCGCTCGCTGCAAGCCGGGGAGACGCACTACACCTCCAACTCCGGTAAATTGGAAGTACGCCAGGCAGTGGCCGACAACCTGAAGAAACTGTACGGCGTCGCCTACGACCCGGCGGGCGAGATCATCCTGACCGTCGGCGTGTCGGAGGCGCTCTACCTGACCTTCACCGCCATCCTCGACCCCGGCGATGAGGTCATCATCCCCACCCCGTGCTTCGTCTCCTACCAGGCGGAGGTGATCCTGGCGGGCGGCGTGCCGGTCGAGATCCCCAGCCGGATGGAGGACAACTTCCAATTGGACCCGCAGCAGGTGCGGAAGGCCATCACGCCGCGCACCAAGGCCATCTTCGTTGGCTACCCCAGCAACCCGACCGGGGCGGTCGCCGAACGCGAGGTCATGATGGAGGTGGCAAGGATCGCCATCGAACACGACCTGCTGATCGTCTCGGATGAGATCTACGAACGGCTGGTCTACGACTTCGAGCATGTCTGCGTCCCGGCGCTGGGCGAGGAGATCAAAAAGCGCACCGTCCTCCTCGGTGGGTTGTCGAAGGCCTACGCCATGACCGGCTGGCGCATCGGCTACGCCTGCGGCCCGGCGGATATCATCAAGGGGCTGGTGCGCATCCACCAGTACACCATCATGTCGGCCCCCACCACCGCCCAGGACGCCGCCCTGGAAGCGCTGGCCAACGGCGAGAAATACGTGCAGGAGATGGTGGCCGAGTACGACCGGCGGCGCAGGCTGATCGTCGGCGGGCTGAACAAACTCGGCCTGGCCACCTTCGAGCCGCGCGGCGCGTTCTACGCCTTCCCGCAGATCAAAGCCTCCGGCATGGACGATGAGACCTTTGCCGAAAAATTATTGAAAGAGGAACACGTGGCGGTCGTGCCCGGCAATGCCTTCGGCGCCGGCGGGGAGGGTTTCGTACGCTGCTCCTACGCCACGGCTTATGAAAAGATCGAAGAAGCCCTGCAGCGGATGGAGAGATTCATGGAGCGACATGGATAAACGGGACGGCGGGAGCCGGTTCCCCCCCTGGCTGGTCTGCGGCGACATCCTGGCAATCGCCATCCTGACTGTTATCGGCTTTGCTTCGCACGGCGAATTACAAACCGCCTACCTCGCCCGCATGTCCACCACATTCCTGCCGCTGCTGGCCGGCTGGTTCCTGGTCGCGCCCTGGTTTGGGCTTTTCCGGAATGGGATTGCGGATGAGCCGCGCCAACTCTGGCGGCCTTGCCTCGCCATGCTGCTGGCCGCGCCCCTCGCCGGGACCCTGCGCGCCGCCATGCTCGGTTCGGTGGTCCTGCCCTTATTCGTCGGCATCCTGGGCGGCAGCGCGGCCCTCGGGATGCTGGCCTGGCGCGCCACCTGGTCGCTGATCCGTAAGAAACGCTGAATGCCCGGAACCTCCGGCTCCCCTATCGAATCCCGGTCGGGATGACGACAGCCGTCCCGGCCCGGTGTCGGTGTTCATCCGTCGTCATCTTCGGTTTTATCCGCCCAGGAGGCTGCCATGATGCTGCGCGTGGGGATCGAAAACAACAACGAAGGCTACCGCTCCATTGCCTGGGGGCTGGAACATCCCGGCTGCTACGCCTACGGCCCGGATGCCGATTCCGCCCTGCTGGCGCTGGCCGAGACCATCCCCGATTACAGGGCCTGGATCGAATCCCATGAGCCGGCCTGGCTGCCGGAAGGTCCCATCGAATTCGCCCTCGACAGCGCCTGGACCGACTACGATATCGACCCGGCCTTCGAACGGGTCGAAAAAGGCGATTACACGGTCGAATCATTCTTCCAGCACGACTGGCAACCGTTGAACGCCAGCGACATCGAGAGGGGGTTGAAACTGCTCTCCTGGATGCGTGCCGACCTCTTGGCGGTCATCGCCGGGCTGACGAACGAGAAGAAGGAACAGGAACGTCCCGGGGAACGGTGGAGCATCAACGGCATCCTCAACCACATCGGCGGGGCGGAATGGTGGTACCTGGACCGTCTCGGCCTGTCCTTTCCCAGGGAGAAGGTCCCGCGCGACCCGATGGAACGCCTGGTCAAGGTGCGCCAGCATTTCGTCAAGACGCTCCCCACCCTGGAAGGCTCACGGCTGGTGCTTGGCGTGGACGGTGAGTTCTGGTCCCCGCGCAAGGCGCTGCGCCGCGCCGCCTGGCACGAACACGACCACATTGGACACATCCGGAAACTGGCCGTCTGAGGTTTTCATGAACATCGATTTCCACGTCCAACTTGCCCAATTGATCCGCCAGCAGCGGGTGGCTTCCCTGGGGACGCTGCGCAACGGCAGTCCCTTTGTCTCGCTGGTTCGCCGAAAGCGAGCGAGGCGGGATCGACCCGCAGTTGCTGGGGCGGGTCTCGGCCACCAGCCGCGCCGAGGAAGTCCAACCTCAGGCGGAGGACTACGCCGCCATCAAGGCCGGTTACCTGGAACGCTATCCGCAGGCCTCGGCCAATTTCCTATTGAAGGATTTCTCATTCTTCTGCATCCCCCCGGAGGAGGGACGTTATGTGGCAGGTTTTGGCCGCATCTTCAACCTGACCGCGGAGGACTTCCGCCAGGCGGCCGCCATCCGGGAGGATGCGTAGGGCGGTTTTCTCTGCGCCCATCCCATATACCTCATCATAACCAATCCCTGGAAGGATGGCTTCCAGCGGTGGGAATCCTGCTGGATTCTGTTAGCCAATTGATAGGCAGGCGGGTGGACAAACGGGTATCTTTTTCCCATGCCAGTGTTCTAATCTACATCCAGCAAGGAGCAACCCCTGAACATCCTTTCCGAAATCCTTTACCGCGCCAGTCGCATCGCCATCCAGGCCTACGCCGGCCTGTTGCTGCGGATGGACGTGCTCTCACACGAGAAACTTCCGAATGGGCCGGCGCTGTTTGCAGCCAACCACCCCAGCACGACCGACCCGATCTTCATCCAACTGATCTCGCGCCAACCCATGAGCGTAATGATCGCATCCAAAGTCTTCTCCATCCCCTTCCTCGGGCCGTACATGCGGCGGATGCAGCAGATCCCGGTCATCCCCGGCAGGGGGGAGGAGGCGCTGGCGCAGGCCAGCCAGGCGCTCGAAGCCGGCCGCTCGGTGGCCATCTTCCCGGAAGGCGAGATCAGCCCGGCGGATGGCGGCTTTCACAACCCTCGCTCCGGCGCGGCGCGCCTGGCGTTGAAGAGCGGCGTCCCGGTGGCGCCGCTGGGTATTTATCTGTCCGAGAAACACTGCAAGCGCATCCGCGCCACGCTGGAAGGCAAACCGGATCTCGTCGCCTGGTACCTGCGCGGGCCGTATGCCATCACGATCGGAAAGGCGATGAAATTCCACGGCAGCGCGGCGGACATGCCGCTGGTGCGCTCGGTCTCGGAAACGATCATGCAGAGCATCCGTTCGCTGGCGCAGGAAAGCCGGCGCAGGGCGCTGGCCTGGGCAGTACAGCCCGATTACAGGGTACTGCGAAAATAGGCGGTCTCCCTATCGAGAGCAGATCGCAATTTCTAGCCGCTAATTACACGAATTTTTCACGAAAGGTAAAGGAAGAATTCATGCCCTTTCGTGAAATTCGCGGCCTGTTTTCACAACTGCTCCCAAAGGGGAGACCATCCGAAAATAAACGAACCAAATACTGCACTAACTGCCTGATTCTTGTCAGTTCCAGTTCAGATATTTGTACAAGAAGCAGTAAAATAACAAGCCGGCGCCTATCCGGCCCGGCCTGTTATTACCCAATCCCATCCATTTGGAGGATGAAAACCGGCAGCATTGTAGCGGTATCGCATCCAAATGACACCCTTCCACAGAGGGGTTCCCGCCCCTCTACAGATGTAAATTTCCAAAAGCCATCCCAGTACGCCGGAGAGTTTTCTTGAAACATCGCCTGATCCGCGCCATCGGTTACCACCTGGTCAAAGCCTACGCCAGCCTGCTCCTGAAACTGGACGCCGTCTGGCGCCAGCCGCTGCCGGCCGGGCCCAAGATCTTCGTCGCCAACCACCCCAGCGCGACCGACCCCTTCCTCATCCACCTGGTCTCGAAACAGCCGATGAGCGTGCTCATCTCGGCCAACGCCTTCCTGGCCCCCATCCTCGGCCCCTACCTGCGCAGGATCGAGCAGGTGCCCGTCACACCGGGAGAAGGCGCCCAGGCCATGGAACACGCCCGGCGCCTGCTGCTGGCCGGGCGCTCGGTGGGCATCTTCCCCGAAGGGGACTTCAGCCCCCAGGAAGGCGGGATGCGGGAACCGCGCACCGGGGCCGCCCGCCTGGCGCTGGCGACCGGGGCGGCGGTCGTGCCGGTCGGGATCTACATCAAGCGCGAATGGAGTTACCGCATCGTGTCGGGCGTCAGCGGCAAGCGGACCGTCGGCTACTGGTACCTGCACGGTCCCTACACCGTCACCGTCGGCGAGCCGATGCAGTTCCGCGGCGACGAGGAAGACCGCCAGCGTGTGCGGGAGGTCTCGGCCAGCATCATGGAAAACATCGGCATGCTGGCCGCCGAAAGCGAAAGCCGCTGGCGCAAAGCCAACCGCGCCTACCCGCTCAACGACTTCATCATCTGGTTGCGCACCCTGCTCGGGAAACGCCGGACTACCACCGCCTGGTAAACGCCTCCCTCCGCCAAAAACACAACCCAACCCACTCCCGGGGAGCCCCGGAGTGGGTTGTTTTACCTAAGCCATCACCCCCCGGTGGTTCCGAATGTAACGTTTCGCCCTTCCGGTTCCTTGCAACGAAACAAATACAAGTACAATACGTGTGAAGTCTGTTGCAGCCTCAACGAGCGAGGAGTCGGACATGGGATTGAACATCAAGGTGCTGGGAT
>VGNO01000016.1 GCA_016865985.1 Chloroflexota bacterium
GTAAACATCGGCGTCGCCGCGCCGATGGCGTTCTACCCGTTCAGCGGGTGGAAGGAATCGTTCTTCGGCGACCTGCACGGCCAGGGCATGGACGCGGTCGAGTTCTTCACTCAGAAGAAGGTCGTCGTCGAGCGCTGGCCGAAGGAATGGTCGCGCAAATTCTAGCCAGGATGCCTGTCATGGAATCGAGCCAACCCAAACTGCGCCATTTTATCGACACACAGGATTTCGATAAACGCGAACTGCTCGAGATGATCGAGTTGACGCGCCTGATCAAGGCGGCGGATAAACAGGGCTGCACACCCAGGCTGCTGGAAGGCGCCTCCCTGGCGATGATCTTCGAGGAGCCGTCCACCCGCACCCGCGTCTCGTTCGAGGTTGCCATGACCGAACTCGGCGGGCATGCCCTCTATTTGAAACCGGGAGAGATCCATCTCGGGGTGCGCGAGTCTCTCTCCGATACCGCCCGCGTGCTTTCACGCATGTGCGACGGCATTTTTGCCCGCACGCTTAAACATACCACCGTGACCGAACTGGCCCGTCATGCCAAAGTGCCTGTCCTTAACGGGCTGACCGATTACAACCACCCCACCCAGGTGGTGTGTGACGTGTTGACCATGCTCGAGCATCTACCGGCTGGCAAGCGCCTGGAGGACCTGAATGTCACCTTCATCGGGGATGCCACCAATGTCCTTTCTTCCCTGATGCTGGTCTGCACCCGGCTGGGGATGCACTTCACCCATGCCGCCCCGCATAAATACCAGGCCCCAGACGAGTGGCGTTCCTGGGCGTTGGAAAATTGTCGCATTTCAGGCGGGAGCCTGACGGTCACCGACGATCCGCTGGCGGCCGTCCGCCAGGCGGATTTCCTGTACACCGATCTGTGGTGGTGGGTGGGCCAGGAGGAGCAGATCCCCGAAAGGCGGGCGGCGTTCATGCCCGGTTTCCAGGTGAACGAAACGTTGTTCGACTCGGCTCCTTCACACTGCAAGTTCATGCACTGCCTGCCGGCTTCGCGCGGCGTGGAGGCCACCGACGAGGTCATGGACCACCCGCGTTCGATCATCTTCGACCAGTCGGAAAACCGCCTGCATACCGAGAAGGGATTGCTGGCTTATTTCATCCACCCGCGCCTCGAGCGTCCATCCATGGAACTGATGACATTCCACCAGGGGCGGGTGGAAGATTTCCTTCACAGTTTGAACCCGTAAACCAGGACCGTCTCCAGACCCCGCACCCATCTGCCCTATTATGCCTGAACCGCTCCCCTCGACCCCCCGCCTCGACGGCTTTTCTCTGCCTCCGGAATGGGCGCCCCATGCCCGGACCTGGATGCTCTGGCCGGAGCGTCCCGATAACTGGCGGATGGCGGCGGAACCTGCCAGGCAGGCATTTGCCGAAGTTGCAGGCGCCATTGCCAGGTTCGAGCCGGTCATGGTCGGCGCCAACCCGGCGCAGTTGGCGTCCGCCCGCCGGATGCTGCCTGGCAGCGTGACAGTCGTGGAACTTCCCAACAACGATTCCTGGATGCGCGACAACGGTCCGACCTTCGTGGTCGATGGCCGGGGCGTGGTGCGGCTGGTGCACTGGCGGTTCAATGCCTGGGGCGGGCTCTATTCCGATTGGCGGCTTGACGAACGGGTTCCCGAACGGGTCGCTGAAATCGAGGGACTGGAACGATACTGCGCGCCGCTGGTGATGGAAGGCGGGTCGATCCACGTGGATGGGGAGGGGACGCTCCTGACCACAGAGGCCTGTCTGCTGAATCCCAACCGCAACCCGGAACTGGACCGGGGGCAGATCGAAGCCTGTCTGCATGATTACACTGGCGCGGTAAAAATCCTCTGGCTGGGCAGCGGGGTTTTCAATGACGAGACCAGCGGTCACGTGGACAACCTGGCATGTTTCCTGCGCCCGGGCCTGGTCGCTCTCACCTGGACGGACGATCACAATGACCCGCAATACCCCGTTTCCAGGGATGCCCTGGACCGGCTCCTGCGCTTCACCGACGCGAAAGGACGCAGAATGGAGGCGGTCAAGGTCCACCAGCCGGACCCGGTGACGATCACCGCCGGGGAGGCAGGGGGCGTTATACCGGTCGAAGGAACCTATGCGCGCCAGGCTGGAGACCGGATGGCGGCATCGTATATCAACTTTTACATTTGCAATAATGGCCTGGTCATGCCGGCGTTTGGCGACTCGCGTGACCAATCAGCCAGGGAAACGATTGCCCGCGCCATGCCCGGCCGGGAAGTGGTCAGCGTGTCCGCCCGCGAGATCCTGCTCGGCGGCGGGAACATCCATTGCATCACCCAGCAGCAACCGCTGGGTTGAACCTGTCAACTTGGTATAAGTCTTCAGAAGAGGAGAAGAACCCAACCGATACAACACCCGCCATACCAGTGATACCGAGGGATACTCTCATGCAGTACCCCGGAAAGGAGCGTCGAAACTTAACTGTTCAATTTTCATCCTGCTTCGAAGATAGGAGTAGATATGTCCAAAGATTTCAAACATGCAATCGAGTATTCGAAAAAATGGATCGACATCATGCACCAGGAACGCGTCCCTGAAGATGTCGGCAAGTGGATCATCGATGAATCAAAACACAATTTTGCCGAACATTTCAATAAGGGCTGGCTTGAATATCGAAAGTCCGTTACCGAAGTGGGAGATTGGGCCTGCACGGAATGGACGGGAAGAGGAGCGATTTTCGAAGATGTGCTCGGGCGTAAGTACATCGATTGCCTCGGCGGTTACGGGATGATGGATCACGGCTGGAGTCACCCGGATGTGGTTGCTGCAGTTGCCGCGCAGTTGCGGCGCACGCCCATGCCCAGCCAGGAATTGATCGATCCGCTGCGCGGTGTATTGGCCAAATTAATGGCTGATATCACACCCGGAGACATCAAATACTCCTTCTTCTGCGCCAGCGGTACGGAAGCGATCGAAGGCGCGATCAAGCTGGCAAAAATGTATTCCAAGAAATCCGCCTTCATTGTTGCCACCAAGGCTTTCCACGGCAAGACCATGGGATCGCTTTCCATGCTGGGGAAAGCTGATTACCGCGTGCCTCCGGGCTTGCTCTACGCTGGACAGGTCTATCATGTACCCTTTGGCGATGCGGCAGCCGTTGAGCGCCAATTGGACATTTGCGACCAGGTTGGCATCGGTGTGGCAGCGGTGATGATGGAACCCATCCAGGGTGAAGCGGGTGCGATCGTGCCGCCGGACGATTTCTGGCCGCGCATACGCAAGGCCACCCGGGACCATGGCGTGCTGCTGATTGCCGACGAGGTGCAAACCGGTCTCGGGCGAACGGGCGCCCTCTGGGGCGTGGACCACTGGGGTGTGGAACCGGATATCATCGCCGTGGCAAAATCATTGGGCGGCGGTGTGATGCCCATCAGTTCCTTCTGCTCCACCGAGGAGATCTGGCAGGTGATGATGGACCCGAATCCCTTCATCCACACCACCACCACCGGCGGTGGGGCGCTGGCATGTTCCGCGGCGATCGCGGCGATCAATGTGGTCTTGAGAGATGACTACCCGAAGCAGGCAAGGGAAAAGGGGAAACACTTCATGGATAAGTTGGAGGTGTTGGAAAAGAAATATGCCAATATCTACGACTTTATTTGTGGTAAAGGCCTGCTCATCGGGCAGCATTTCAAGGATGCGCACGTCGGCTACAAGGTGGCTGCCGGGCTTTTCAAACGAGGCGTTCTGGTTGCCGGTACACTCACCAGCGCGCACACGGTCCGCATCGAACCGCCCATCGTGATCGAGTACGAGCAAATAGATGAAGTCCTTAACCGCCTGGAAGACACGTTGAAGGAAGTCAGCGGTTAGCCCCTATCCTATCCATCTTTTTTCACATTTCACTGAAAGGAAGGTTAAAATGGTTCTTGAAGGTTATCAATACGCTTGGCTGGTGTTTCTCTTTATTGCGCTTTTCTTCGTTGTCCGCATCCTCGTGGGTGTCTGGGCTGGAAGAAAGGTCCAAGATAACACCGACTATATTGTAGCGGGTAGAAGGCTGCCCATCCACATGGCTGCTGCCTCCATCATGGCGACCTGGTTTGCTGCGGAAACGCTGATGGGCGCCTCAGAGACGGCTTATGATTACGGCTTCCAGGGTGTGGTTTTCGACCCCTTTGGCGCGGCGGCCTGTCTCTTTATTTCCGGTTTCCTGTTTGTCCGCCTGATGCGCCGGGCGAAGTACCTGACCATTGTTGACTTCTTTGAGCGCAGGTACAACAAGCTGACCGTTGTCCTCTCGGTCATTGCGCAGGTTCTGACCTACTTCTCCTGGACTGCGGCGCAGATCGTTGCGGGTGGCGCCATCGCCCAGGGCATCTTCGGGCTCGACCCGGTCTGGGGGATGGTGCTCGTGATCACCATTGTGGCGGGCTACACGATGATGGGGGGCATGATGGCGGACACCATGCTGGATTTCTTCCAGATGTTCCTGACCTCGATCGGGATCACGCTGGTGTTCGTCTTCATGCTCAAAGCTGTTGGTGGCTTCCCTGGGTTAATTGAAGGAGCAGGATCCACCTACGTGTCCCAGCCGTTCAACCTGCTTCCGATTAAAGGTGAAGGGTACCTGGGTTACACGGGCGCGACTGGCTGGATGTACTGGCTGGCCGCCTGGATGGCAATCGGTCTTGGATCGGTTGCCACTCAGGATTTGATGCAGCGCTCCATGGCTGCCCGCAACCAGGCAACCTCCGTTTACGGCTCTTACTTCGCCGGCGTCCTGTACCTGTTCTTCGGCATCATGAGCCCCCTGATCGGCATCATGACCTACAAGTTGAGCCCGGGGATGGAGGATACCAGCTACCTGCTGGTGCATGCTGCCATGTCGCACATGCCGGCGTTGCTGACGGCGATTTTCATCGCCGCCCTGGTCTCCGCACTCATGAGCACCTCCGACAGCTCGCTCCTGGCTGGCGCCTCGGCTGTGACCGAGAACCTGATCCCTCTGATCACCGGCAAAAAAATGGAGGGCAAGAAGGCCTTGTGGGCAACCCGCATCATGGTGCTCGTGAATGCCGTGGTTGCTCTTGCGATAGCGCTTTGGGCGCAGACGATTTACGAGCTGTCCGTGGTTGCCTGGACCCTGCTGCTGGTGGGTCTCTTCACGCCATTCGCGTTTGGCATGTACTGGAAGAAAGCCAACTCTTCCGGCGCAAACGCAGCTTTCATCGGCGGTTTCGTGGTCTGGATCCTGGCAACCTTCTTCTTCTTCAATACCGGCCTGGGTGGGCAGTCCACCGCAGTGGTGTGCGAATATACGCCTGACATGGGCGCCTTCAGCGACGGCTGGTGGTGCTCCTTCTGGGATTCAGTGTACATTGCATCCTTCACGGCGTTTATTTCTGCCATCCTGCTGATGGTCGTGGTATCGCTTGCGACGCAGAAGAAGGATCCGGCCAAGAAACTGGTAGATTACTACGGTGAGCCGATCGATATGAATCCAAGGCTACACCTGGGCGCCCTGCCCATCAAGGATGCATTCAGGAAGATAAGCAAGGAAGAGAAGGATGCGACATAAAAATAAACTTGTGTCGGTAATATAAAACCAGGTAATCCAACCGGGTTGAAATGGTGTATCGTCCATGGCGTCCAAGCCATCCAGCATTGGACGCCATGGACATCCAACTTCGGGCTTTTACTGCTTCTTGCAGAAATTTCCGAACTGGAACAGCCAAAAGCAGGAAGGAATTGCTGATCTTGGTTCGGCTATTTGCGCAGTACTCTGTGAGGAAAAGACAGATTATGTCAGAATTCAATCCAGCCGAGTTAAAGTATTACGCACTGATATTCGGCGTTATCCTGCTGATTTTGATTGCATACCGCCAGGCGGTAAAGAAGGTACAGCGCAACCAGGAGACCCGTCATAAGGAAAAACCTGGATACAAAGCTGCCGCGCCGATCCAGGTTGAGAAACCCCGGATGACGGAGGAGCAGTTCAAGCACACGTGGAGGAGTCTGTCGTACTTGCTGCTCCTGGCCGGCATCGGAAACCTGTACATGGCTTATTCAGCTCTCGACAAAGCCCTTGCCATGCCTTCGGTGTGGGTTTTGTGGGTGGATGTGCTCTGCAGCGTGGCAGCAGCCATCTTTGCCGTGCTGACCTTTAAATTCAAGACCAAGACTTGGATCTTTGCCTATTTTATCGCCACCATGATCCCGATGTTCATTTTTATGTCGATAAAGGGCCAGGAATTCAAGATCAGCGCCATGATTCATCTTTTCCCGCTGGTTCTGCTGTATTTTGTCCTAAAACCGGTCTGGAATAACCTGGAAACTTCCTGATCCCGAAAACGCAAGAAAGGGTTGACTTCACTAATGATGAGTTGTAATACCTGGGTATGAGCCTTCCCAACGAAAAGATCACCCTCGATGACGTTGATCGCAAGATCATGGCGGCGTTGCGCGAGGACGGACGCGTAGCGCTTGCCAAGATCGCCGAAGACCCGGGTGCTTTTCCCGGCATGATCCGGATGCGTTGCGCAAGATGCACAAGGACGAATACGACTGATCGTTGGTAGGGTTCCCCGGTCCGTGATATGCATGCCGGGGAACCCCCCCAGGAATCATTCCTTATCCATACCGGCATTCGGGATGCCGCACAATGTCTTGACCTCGCAACAGATCGCGATCCCGAAGGCTTGTATTATCCTGAAGAACAAAGGCGCCATGAACGCAATCTTCGATGAACAATTCCGGGCCCGAACGCCCAAATCCGCCGCGCTGTTCGAGCGCGCCGGCAGGGTGCTGCCCGGCGGGGTGGCCGGCAACGGCAAGTTCCTGCCCCCGTATCCCATCTATGTCCGGGAGGCGCAGGGCGCTGAATTCCTGGATGTGGATGGCAACCGCTACGTGGACCTGCTGATGGGCGGCGGCGTCCACATTCTCGGCCACTCGCCCGAGGCGGTGATGAGCGCGGTCGAGTCGCAACTGCGCGGCGGCGTCCATTTTTATATGGCCGCTGAAGCGGAAGTGAAACTGGCCGAAAAGGTCTGCCAGTTGATGCCGCACGTGGAGATGGTGCGCTTCGTCAACACCGGATCGGAGGCCACGCAGATGGCCCTGCGCGCCGCCCGCGCCTACCGCAAGCGCGACAAGATCGCCAAATTCGAAGGCAACTTCCACGGCCAACACGAGGCTGTGCTCATCAGCACGCTGGGGGCGGAGGGACCGGGCGACCGGCCCATGCCGCGCATCGACAGCGCCGGCATCCCCGGCGCCACGCGAGACGGCGTGCTGGCGCTGCCCTACAACGACGCCGAACGCGCCGCCGCGCTCATCGAGCAACACGCTGACGAACTGGGCGGCGTTATCCTCGAACCGGTCTCGGCCTTCGGGCTGGGCGTGGTGGAAGCGCAGCCGGAGTTCCTGAAGGCCGTCCGGGAAGTGACGGCCAGGCACGAGATCCCGCTCATCTTCGATGAAGTGGTCACCAACTTCCGCCTCGGGCTTGGCGGCGCGGCCGAATACTTCGGCGTCACGCCCGACCTGACCTGCCTCGGCAAGATCGTCGGCGGCGGGTTTGCCATCGGCGGCTACGGCGGGCGGCGCGAGATCATGGACAGGGTCGTCACGCCGCACACCGGCCTGTGGAACCTTTCAGAGCAAATCTTCCAGTCGGGCTGCTTCTCCGGCAACCCCATTTCGATGACCGCCGGCCTGGCCGTGCTGACCGAACTGGAGAAAGGCAAGGTTTACCCGCACGTCAATCGCATCGCCGAAAAAATTCAAAAAGGTATCATTGAAATCGGCAACCGCCTGGGCTTCCCGATCCTCGTCAACCGCGCGGCATCGTTCTTGCAGGTTCACTTCGGTGTGACGCAAATCCGCAACAAACGTGACCACTTGAGCGCCGACAAGGAGACTGCCAACCTCTTCCATTCCGGCCTGCGGGCGAAAGGCGTGATGGCGAGTTATCACCCGCTGTTCATTTCAGCGGCGCACACCGAGGCGCACGTCCAGGAAGTCCTGCAAGCAGCCGAATCTGTCCTGGGAAGGATGAAAAGCGCATAATGCTGAAAAGGCAGGATATCCTTCATGTTCGTAAGGATTGGTCATAAAATTGTTGAAATATATGATGAAAAGTTGTAGAATAGCAGCATGGTGAACGGAAACGGCACGCTCCCAGGCGACCTGGACGAGATCGACCGCCAGATCATCGACGCCCTGCAGAAGGACGGGCGCGAGGCATTCGCCCAGATCGCCGAACGGTTGGGCGTCTCCCCGGGGATGGTGCGGGTGCGTTACAACCGCCTGGTGGAAATGGGGGTCCTGCGGGTCGTTGCCATCACCAATCCGCTGCGGATGGGCTACAACACCATGGCCTTGATCGGCATCAAGGTGGAAGGCGGCAAGTTGATGGAAGCCGCCAGCCAGGTGGCCGCGCTGGACGAGGTGATCTACCTGATCGTCGTCAGCGGGGCTTACGATATCATCGCCGAAGTGATGTGCCGCGACCGGGAACACCTGCTCCAGTTCCTCACCGAACGGTTGTACAAGATCGACGGCGTCCGCGAGTCGGAATCCTTCATGCACCTCAAGATCATGAAGGAAGTCTATTATTAGGAAGCGCCGGCGCGGGCCGGAATCATTCCAGAAAAGGAGAAGCGGACATGAAAGTATTGCTCGTCGGTGTCGGGGGGGTGGGGGAAGCGATCGCGGCCATTGCCAGGCCGCGCCCATGGGTGGAACAGGTGGTCCTGGCGGACTACAACCTGGAGCGGGCGAAGGAAGTACAGAAGAAGTTGAAGGATCCCAAGCGCTTCCCGGCGGAGTACATCGATGCCAGCAAGCGGGAACTGGTCGAAAAGATGGCGAAGAAGTACAAGGTCGACCTCATCATGAACGCCTGCGACCCGCTCTACAACGAGCCGATCTTCGATGCAGCCTTCAACGTCGGGTGCAATTACATGGATATGGCGATGACGCTGTCCACACCGCACCCACGCCGGCCATTCGAGAAATGCGGCGTCAAACTCGGCGATTACCAGTTCGCCCGCGCCAAACAATGGGAGAAGAAAGGCCTCCTGTGCCTGGTCGGCCTGGGCGTGGAGCCCGGCATGGCGGACGTGTTCGCCAAATATGCCGAAAAGCGCCTCTTCGACGAGATCGAGGAGGTCGGCATCCGCGACGGCGCCAACATCGAGATCAAGGGCTACGAGTTCGCGCCGAACTTTTCCATCTGGACGACCATCGAGGAATGCCTGAACCCGCCGGTCATCTGGGAGAAGGGCAGGGGCTGGTTCACCACCCCGCCGTTCTCCGAACCGGAAGCGTTCGAGTTCCCCGAGGGAATCGGAAAGATCGAGGTCGTCAACGTGGAACACGAGGAAGTATTGCTCATCCCGCGGTGGGTCAAGACGAAACGCGTCACTTTCAAATACGGCCTGGGCGACCAGTTCATCGGCATCCTGAAGACCCTCCATATGCTGGGGCTGGATAACAAGGAGACGATCAAGGTCAAGGGTGTGGAAGTGGCGCCGCGCGACGTGGTGGCCGCCTGCCTGCCCGACCCGGCCCACCTGGGCGATAGAATGAGCGGCAAGACCTGCGCCGGCACGTGGGTGAAAGGAAAGAAGAACGGCAAGCCGCGCCAGGTCTACCTCTACCAGGTGGCCGACAACAAGGCGTGCATGAAGAAATGGGGCTGCCAGGCGGTGGTGGCGCAGACCGCCTTCAACGCCGTCATCGGCTGGGACCTGCTGGAACACGGCGCCTGGAAAGGCGCCGGCGTGCTCGGTCCGGAAGCGTTCGAACCGGAACCGTTCATGGAAAAAATGGCTGAGTATGGCTTCCCGTATGGGATCAAGGAAATGTAATCCTTTACCCGATGGTTATCGCACCCGTTACCATTCATAGACAGAGAGGAGAGCAAGATGGAACTTGGAGCATATGAACATGCCGGCTTGATCATCGGCGGGATCGTGGTGATCCTGATCATCCGCATGATCATCGGCTGGTGGGCGTCGAAGAAGGTGAAGAACAACGTGGATTATGTTCTCGCTGGCCGCCGCCTGCCCTTGTGGATGGCCGCGCCGTCCATCATGGCGACCTGGTTCGCGGCCGAGACCCTGATGGGCTCCAGCAATGAAGCCTACCAGTACGGCTTCCAGGGCGTGGTCTTCGACCCGTTCGGAGCGACGATGTGCCTGGTGATTGCCGGCATTTTCGTCGTCCGCCTGGCGCGCCGCGCCCAGTACGTGACCATCATGGACTTCTTCCAGCACCGTTATGGGACAGCCATGTCGGTCATCGGCACTGTGACCCAGATCATCACCTACTTCGGCTGGACGGCGGCCCAGATCGTGGCCGGCGGGGCGGTCATGCAGGCCCTGCTGGGCTGGCCGCTTTCCTGGGGCATGATCCTGGTGACCGTCATCGTGACCCTCTACACCCTGATGGGCGGCTTGTGGGCGGATACAGCGCTCGATTTCCTGCAAATGTTCCTGACCTCCATCGGCCTGGTCATCATCACCGTCGCCATCATGGTCAGTGTGGACGGCTGGAGCAACATGGTCGGCCTGGCAGGCGCGCAGTACACCACCAATACCTTTGCCATCTGGCCGACTGCCGAAGACGGTTACTACGGGTATTTCGGCGTGCACGGCTGGTTCTACTACATCGCCGCCTGGCTGGCGCTTGGCCTGGGCGCCATCCCGGCCCAGGATTACCTGCAGCGCACCTGCGCCTCGAAGAATGAAGGCACGGCGGTCAAGGCCACCTTCCTGGCAGGCGCCCTCTACCTGGGCTTTGGCGTACTCTCGCCGCTGATCGGCGTGGTGGCATATGGCGCGCTCGGCCCGGACCTCGGCGGCGCGCAGACTGAAAATATCCTGATCCTGATGGCAATGAAATACCTGCCCCCGGCGCTCGTGGCCGTCTTTGTGGCAGTCATCGCCTCGGCCTTGATGAGCACTTCCGACAGTTCCCTGCTGGCCGGCGCGACCATGTTCACCGAGAACATCGTCAAGGTCTACAAGCCCAAACTGACGGACAAGGAGTCCCTGCGCCTGACCCGCATCGCCCTGCTCGTCAGCGGCGTCCTGAGCCTGGGGATCGCCCTGTTCGCCTCCACGATCTATAAACTGGCAGTCATGGCGAACACCTCCATCCTGGTCGGTATGGCTGCGCCATACCTGATTGGCATGTACTGGAAGAAAGCCAACCATACCGGCGCGCTGGCCTCGTTCTTCAGCGGCATGGTCTCCTGGATCGTCCTGACCCTGACCTGGATGTATACCTATGTACTGCCCGTCGTCTACGAAGGCGAGATGATGGACGATGTGATCTGGGATTCGATCTACATCGCCTCCTTCCCGGCCTTTGCCATCTCGGTGCTCGCTTTGTTCGCGGTCTCGCTCATGACCCAGAAGAAAAACCCGCCGAAGGAATTGACCGATATCAACGGCAAGCCGGTCGATACCAAGAACATCTTTGCCTGGAGCAAGGCTCCCAAGGGAGCGGGAGATTAGCCCGTTCGTTGAATGCATGCGCAGCGTCCGGCATCCTGCGGGCGCTGCGCAACTTCGAACTCATTCGATAACCATTATCAAAGGAGTCTGCCATGCCCAACGGCTACCATGGAAAAATCCTGCATGTCCATCTGGACACCGGCCGGATCGAGGTCGAGACCCCGCCCGAGTCCTTCTACCGGACCTATATGGGCGGCGGCGCGATGGCCACGTATTACATCCTGCGCGAGGTCCCGAAAGGAGCGGACCCGCTCGGACCGGAGAACCTGCTCGCCGTTTTCCCAAGCGTGGTCACCGGCGCCGCGATTGCCGGCCTCAGCCGCATCAACGTCAACGCCAAATCCCCGATGAGCGGCGCCATCGGCGACTCGCAGGGCGGAGGGTTCTTCCCGGCCGAGTTCAAGTTTGCCGGTTTTGACGGCGTGCTCTTCCACGGGCGGTCGCCGAAGTGGGTCTACCTGGCCATCATCGACGGCAAAGCCGAACTGCACGACGCCGCCCACCTGACCGGCAAAGTGACCGGCGAGGTGGACGCCCTGCTCAAGCAGGAAGCCGGCGACGGGAAGGTACAGGTGATGCAGGTCGGCCCGGCAGCCGAGAAAGGCGTCCGTTTCGCGGGCATCGTCAACATGGCGAACCGGTTGAACGGTCGCACCGGCATGGGCCTGGTCATGGCGAGCAAGAAACTCAAAGCCATCGTGGTGCGCGGGCATGCCAAAGTCCAACTGGCAGATGCAAAGGCCGTTGCGGCATTGAACAAGGCTGGCGCAGGCTGGATTCCCACCAATCCGGATGTGGAAGGACTCGGGCGACTCGGCACCGCCAGCGTGGTCATGCCGCAGAACTCCTTCGGCACCCTGCCCACCCGCAACTACACCGAAGGCCAGTTCGAAGGAGCGGAACCGATCAGCGGCGAAAAGATGGCCGAGACCATCCTGAAGGGACGCGATACCTGCTACGCCTGCACCGTCCGCTGCAAGCGGGTGGTCGAGATCTCCGAGGGCAAATACAAGGTGGACCCGGTCTACGGCGGCGCGGAGTACGAGACCATCGGCACGTTCGGCTCGTACTGCGGCATCGCGGACCTGGCGGCGGTCTCGCTGGCGCACCAGGTCTGCGACATGCACGGTGTGGACACCATCTCCTGCGGCGCAACCATCGCCTTCGCCATGGAGTGCTTCGAGAAGGGCATCATCACCAAAGAGGATACCGGCGGCATCGAACTGCGTTTCGGCAACGCCGAAGCCATGCTCGAAACCCTGAACCAGATCGTGACGAAGAGCGGCAAACTCGGGACGGCGCTGGCCGAAGGATCCGCACGCGCGGCCAAACACTGGGGCCGCGGGGCCGAAGACTGCCTGATCACGGTCAAGGGCGAGGAAGCCCCGGCGCACATGCCGCAGGCCAAACGCTCGCTCGCGCTCATCTACGCAGTCAACCCGTTCGGCGCCGACCACCAGTCCAGCGAACACGACTGGATGATCGAGGAGGGCATGGCCTCCGACCTCTACATGGGCCGCCTCGCCGCCATGGGCCTGACTGAAAAACTTCCGCCGATGTCGCTGGGCGACGAGAAGATCAAGTTCGCCTACCTCGGCCAGGCATTCTACAGCATGATGGACACGCTCGAACTATGCCAGTTCGTCTGGGGGCCGGCCTGGTGCCTCTTCGGCCCGCTCGAGACGGTCGAGATGGTCCGGGCTGTCACCGGTTGGGAAGTGACCCTCGACGAACTGCTCGCGGTCGGCATTCGCCGCATCAACTTGATGCGCACCTTCAACGCCCGCGAAGGGCTCACGCGCAAGGACGACGCCCTGCCGCAGAAGTTCTTTACACCGCTGGGCGGAACCGGACCGACCGCCGGCCTGGCCGTCGGCCGCGACGAGTTCGAGCATTCGCTCGACGAGTATTACCGCCTCCACGACTGGACCCGGGACGGGATCCCGACCGCCGCCGCGCTCAGTAAGTACGGCATCCCGTGGGCGGTGGAACACCTCCCCGCATGACATCCCGCAGGGGAGGAAGCAATTCCTCCCCTATTTTGTATCATTGCAAGGGTCGGGTAGGGTTGAGTAGCCGAAGGCGTCTCGAAACCCGTATTGAGACCCGAGACAATCCCCTCGCAAGTTGGAGACTGCTTCGGGCAAAGAACGCCCTCGCAGCGACACCGATAGGAAATTCCCATGACCAATCTCTACAATGAAAACTTCCCCCACATGTCCCCGGTCTGGACGCGCATCTTCCCCATCCAGGCGGAGCGCGCCGAGGGCTGCATCATCTACGCCGGGGACGGCAGGCAATATCTCGACTTCACCTGCGGCATCGGCGTCACCAACACCGGACACTGCCATCCGAAGGTGGTGGCAGCCATCCGCGAGCAGGCCGGGATGTTCATTCATGCCCAGGCCAACATCGTCGTCCACAAGCCGATGATGGAACTCATCGCCGAACTGCGGACGATCGTCCATCCCTCGATTGACGGCTTCTTCTTCAGCAACTCCGGAGCGGAGGCGCTGGAGGGCGCGGTCAAACTGGCGCGCGCCGCCACAGGCAAGCCCAACGTGATCGTCTTCTCGGGCAGTTTCCACGGGCGGACGGCGGGGACGATGGCGCTGACTACGTCCAAGACGATTTACCGCTCCGGCTACGGGCCGCTCCCGGCGGGCGTGTTCGTCGCGCCGTATCCGTACGCGTACAAACTCGGCATGAACGAGGAGAAGACGACCGAGTTCTGCCTCGCCGCGCTGGAGGAACTGCTCCTGTCGCAGACCTCGCCTGCCGAAACCGCCGCCATTCTCATCGAGCCGGCGCTGGGGGAGGGCGGATACGTTGTCCCGCCCGCGGCCTTCCTGAAGGGACTGCGCGAGATCGCCGACAAGAACGGAATCCTGCTCATCTTCGACGAGGTGCAGTCGGGTTTTGGCCGGACCGGGAAATGGTTCGCCCAGGAGCACTTCAGCGTGGCGCCCGACATCATGACTGTGGCGAAAGGAATTGCCTCGGGCATGCCACTCTCGGGCGTGTTCAGCCGCCTCGACCTGATGAAGAAGTGGCAGACCGGCTCGCACGGCGGGACGTACGGCGGTAACGCCGTGGCCTGCGCCGCGGGCGTGGCGACTGTCCGCGCGATGAGGGAAGAGGACATGCCCGGTAACGCGGCCCGGCGCGGGGTCCAGTTGATGACCGGGCTGCGGAAGTTGCAGGAGCAGTATCCCGTCATCGGCGACGTGCGCGGGCTGGGGCTGATGGTCGGCGTCGAGTTTACCGTGGACCGCAGACCGGCCGACAAGTCCATCACGAAGGCCGTCATCCACGCCTGCGAGGAGCGCGGGCTGCTGCTGCTGTCGTGCGGCACGTACGATAACGTTGTGCGTTGGATCCCGCCGCTCATCGTGAGCAAGAAGCAGGTCAACGAAGCGCTGGGTATCTTTGCCGAGGCGTTGAAGGAAACGATAAAATAAACCTATGAACCACAATGGTCACGAAGGAACACGAAGGATGACATGTAAGCGCCTTTGTGCACTTCGTGTCCGTTGTGGTGAATGATTTTTCGAGAGACTTGGAAAAGCAATTTGCGCAAAAAAAGAGGCCTCTATGCAAATCTGGCGAGTGAATGTCAAGAAACAGACCCTGTCCCGTGAACCTGTCCCTGCTTCCTGGGAACGACTCGGCGGGCGCGGGCTGGTTGCCCGCATCCTGCTGGATGAAATCCCGCCTGCCTGTGACCCGCTCGGCCCGGAGAACAAACTGCTCTTCACGCCCGGCCTGCTGGTGGGACACATGCTCTCCTCCTGTGACCGCTTGTCCGTCGGCGGCAAGTCCCCGCTGACGGGCGGCGTGAAGGAGGCCAACGCCGGCGGGACGACCGGCCTGCAGCTCACGGCGCTCGGCATCAAGGCGCTCATCGTCGAAGACCTGCCGGCCGCGCCCGGATTTTGGGTGTTGCACCTGGGTGTGGATGGAGCGCGCTTCGACCGGGCCGATGAATATGCCGGTCTCGGCGTTTACGAGGCTGCGCCGAAGATGCTCGAGAGATACGGCAAGGTTGCCATCGCCCTGATCGGTCCCGGCGGCGAGTTACAGATGAAGTCAGCCGGCATTCAGAACCTGGACAAGGAACAGGCGCCTTCCCGCATTGCCGCCCGCGGCGGGTTGGGGGCGGTCATGGGCAGCAAGGGATTGAAAGCGGTTGTCATCGATGCCAGCGGTGGGCAGAGACCGCCGCTCGCCCAACCCGAAGCCTACCGCGAAGCCCAGAAGGCTTTCAACAAGGCCCTGCTGGAACATCCGCAGACTCATACGTACCGCGATTACGGCACGGCGGCCATGGTGCAGATGTGCCAGGCGCTTGGGTCCCTGCCGACCCGCAACTTTTCGGCCGGCCAGTTCGAACAAGCCGAGACCCTTTCCGGTGAATTCATGCGGGACTTGTTGCTAAAACGCGGCGGCGCATCCAACCCGACCCACGCCTGCATGCCCGGCTGCGCCATCCGCTGCTCGAACATCTTTGGCGGCGAGGATGGCAAGGCGATTGTCTCGCCGCTCGAATACGAGACCATCGGCCTGATGGGGTCCAACCTCGGGATCGGCGAACTCGATACCGTCGCCCGGATGTGCTGGCAGGCCAACGATCTCGGGCTGGATTCGATCGATCTCGGCGCAGCGCTGGGAGTGGCAGCCGAGGCCGGCCAGATGGACTGGGGCGACGGCCAGCGGGCCCTCGAATTGATCGACGAGATCCGCCGCGCCACGCCCCTTGGCCGGGTCCTGGGCGATGGGGCGGCTGCAACCGGCAGGCATTTCGGCATCGAGCGCGTCCCGGTCACGAAGGGACAGGCGATGGCCTCCTACGAACCGCGTGCCATCAAGGGAACCGGCGTCACCTATGCCACCTCGCCCCAGGGCGCCGACCACACCTGCGGCCTGACCATCCGCGCCAAGGTTAATCACCTCGACCCGAAAGGCCAGGTGGAGGTCTCGCGCGCCGCCCAGTTCAACATGGCCGGGTACGATACGCTCGGGGCGTGCATCTTCACCGGTTTCGGCTTCACAGCCGCCCCGCCGGGGACGATCGCCCGCCTGCTCAATACCCGTTACGGCTGGGATCTGCCGGATGAAGTTTTACAACTGTTGGGAAAGGAAACCTTGAAACTGGAGCGCGAGTACAACCGGCTCGCTGGATTCACATCCAAGGATGACCGCCTGCCTGCCTATATGACCCGCGAGCCGCTCCCGCCGACCAATGCCATCTTCGATGTACCCGGCGAGGAATTGGACAAGGTTTTTGAATGGTGACAGAAAACTACCGCCCTCCCCGTCCGAAGGGCGGGGAGGGCGGGATGGGGTTTGAGCCACCAAAGGGATTTGAACCCTTGACCTGGCGTTTACGAAACGTCTGCTCTACCGACTGAGCTATGGTGGCCTAGGACGAAACTCGCAAATCCGGTTGATGATGGATCGGAATTCCGTCACAGCGGCGGGATTATACTATAGGTACCCGTCACCTTCAAGGTGACGGGCATTTGGGAGGGTTATATTGGTGGGCTTTTCATGCAATTCAACGTAAAAGCACCTGCCGGGCTAAATACAGGGCGCTTTAGCGTCCTTTCACATTGAGCACGATGGTTTACCGTCGGGCGGATAGAATTCGCCCACGAAATTCGCCACTCCCGGCATTTCAGTCGCAGGAGCAGTCAGTCTATTTATCGACACACGAACCCAACCCACCCACCTTCGGGATGTACCAGGTACACAAGGGATTGGCGTTGCAGGATTGCGAATCCTTGTACGAGGAACAGGGGATCGGGGTGGGTGTGGCAGTCGGCGCTGCGGTCGGCGGCGGGGGATCCACCGCAACGCCGGGCACCTCGTCCGTATCGCCTTCCTCCTCCACTTGCTCGGCCCAGACCCAGCAGCGCAGGTCGTCCGCAGCCAGGATCTGCCACCAGGTGCGCTCCTCGTTCGTCCCTTCGATCGGCGCCCGGCTGCCGGTTTCGAACGTTTGCAGGACCGGGTAGAAGACGCCAGGACCGCTCCGGCAATTCAGGTTTTCCAGCGCGATCGCAAAAGCCGGATGGAGGGAGAATGGACAGATCAACCCGCCGGTGTTGACCAGGAACGAGCGGGTCTCCGAGAAGGGTTCCTCGGGCGGTCCGGCCGGGTCGGTCTTGATCCTCCAGAAGTAACGCTGGCATTCCACTGTCGGGATTTCAACCGGGTCCATGGCATAGACCGTCTGCAGGATGGGGACGCGGTACTCGTATTCGCTGAAATCCGAACTTCGTGATATCTGGATCTCGAAGCCATAATCCACCAGGCAGGGAGTCGGGTCGTCCCAGGCAAATATAATCGGTTCGGATAAGTCTGTGACAACCAGGTTGTCCTCCGGGCTGATGAGTTCTACCGGGAGATAAGCGGCGCTGGCCGTGCATTCGGGTCCGGTGAAGAAATGGCCGACCACACTGGGACCATTGATATCGTCCCCGGGACCGGTCTCCAGCCCGGCGGAGACCCGCCAGTAATAGGTGTTCCCCGGCTCCAGGGGGGTGGGCCAGGGGATGCTCCAGACCCCCTCCGAGGTTTCGTCCTCCCAGTTCACCCTCCCGGTCATGCCCGGCGTTTCCGGCTCCAGGCCGGTCCAGAGATAGAATTCGAAGAAGTCAGGCTTGCAGGTCGTGGCCGGGTATCCCACCGAAAGGTACAGGTAATCCTCCAGGTCCCAGATCACCCATTCACCATCGGGTGACAGGTCTTCCGGACTCTGCAGTTGCCCGGCCGTGCAAGGCGGCAGTTCTTCGTCGGGCCAGTTGCAGGCGCCGAAGAACAGGATGGCGGCGGTGGCCGGGATGAAGGCTAAGACCCACCCCATTTTTTTCATGGCTCCTCCTCGCGGAGAGGGAATACTCTCCAGATAGAGTATAGGCTTTCCGCAAGGGCGATTCAAGCACCCCTTTTTTCCTGATATACTGCCTCCATGCGCGTCGCCATGCTTTCCTACCATACATGCCCGCTCGCCACCCTGGGCGGCAAGGATACCGGCGGGATGAACGTCTATGTGCGCGACCTGACGATGACTCTCGGCCGGATGGGCATCCACGTGGATGTTTTCACCCGCTCGCAGGACGAACATGTGCCGCATGTGCTGCACGACCTCGGCTTCGGCAACCGTGTCGTTCATGTCCCGGCTGGGCCGGAGGTGCCCCTGCCGAAACACCAGTTGGCCGGGTACATCCCGCAGTTTGCGGAAGGCGTCCGCCAGTTCGCCGCCGAGAAGGGCATCCACTACGACCTGATCCACAGCCACTATTGGATGTCCGGCCTGGCTGCCGGGGCGCTGTCGGATGGCTGGGGCGGGACGCCAATCGTCCAGATGTTCCATACACTCGGGGAGATGAAGAACCGGGTGGCGCGCAGCGACGAGGAGCGGGAAGGCGCCTACCGGTTGGACGGCGAACGGCAGGTCATGCGCCGCGCCGACCGCATCATCGCCGCCACCCTGGCCGAGCAGGCGCAATTGGAATGGCTCTACAAATTGGACACCCGCAAGGTGACGATCATCCCGCCCGGGGTGGACACCTGCCACTTCTACCCGATCCCGCCCGACGAAGCCCGCGCCTACATCGGTTCCCAACCCGGGGACCGGACGGTGCTCTTCGTGGGGAGGATCGAACCGCTCAAAGGGCTGGACACGTTGATCCGCGCCATGGCGGAACTGCGTTTCCAGGAGGCGGGTGGGCGGGTCTGCCTGGTGATCATCGGCGGGGACCCCGACGGCGACGCCGACGGGATGACGGCCGAGATGGCGCGTGTCCAGCAGTTGTGCGACGACCTTTGCCTGGGGAAACTGGTGGTCTTCCTCGGGCGGCGCGGGCAGGACACCCTACCGTATTACTACTCGGCAGCCGAAGCGCTGGTGATGCCCTCACATTATGAATCCTTCGGGATGGTGGCGCTGGAAGCGATGGCCTGCGGTACGCCGGTCATCGCCTCCCAGGTGGGAGGCCTGGCCTTCCTGGTGCAGGACGGGGAGACCGGTTACACCGTCCCGGCCGAGGACCATGCCGCCCTGAGCGCGAAACTGGCCGCCCTGCTGGGCGACCCGCTCCTGCGGCAACGGCTGGGGGACAATGCCGCCGCCTACGCCCTCCGTTACGATTGGGGTAAGATCTCCAAACAGGTGGTGGGGGTCTACCGGGAACTGGCTGGGCTCGGAAACTCCCCCTGATCGTCCTTTCTCATCAAAAAAACGCCGCGCCTCCAGCGGACGGTCGATGACTGGTAAGTTTCACTCCCCCGGTTCGCAGAGGACGCGGTAGACGGCGTAGGGTTGGCTGTAAACCGTCACCTGGCCTATCGGCTGGAGTTCCGTTAGTGGGACAGTACCAACCACATGCGGCTGCACATCTGCTGTCAACTCAATGGAAACCTGCTCCCCCGCCGCGTGGGTCACCAGGTGGCTGAATGAATAACCGCAATACGGACCTTCCATCGTGATCGCCTGGCCGATGTCCCCGTAATAGACGTTGGGCAACGCCAGGCTGCGTTCGGTCAGGGCAACCGGGATGACCATCTCGTCCATCTCGTTCATCGAGAACCAGACACTCTCCGCCCCGTCGGCCAGCAGTACCCCGGCCAGTTGTTGTATCTCCGGGTCGGACGGGCTGTGGGTCGCGCCGGGCGGCCGGATGGTCCAGGACATCAACCCAACCTGCAAGGCAGAGGCGGCCAATAACCAGGCGTATCCCCTGGTTGTATTGGTCCGGTTGGACACCAGCACGAACAGGGCAACAGCCGCGGCAGCCACCGGCAGGGCGCGCACTGCCACCCGGAACGAATCGAGCAGTAAATGCCCCCGGTACAGGATGCCGGTTGCCATCAGGCACAGAATTACGATGGAACCCAGAAGCGCGCCCTGTTGAGGCGAAAATGCCAGCCTGCGTTTCACCAGGCTGTCCCTGACGGCGAGGAAGACGACCCGCAGGAACAGATAGACGACCGGGAGACCGACCAGCGCCCAGGATTCCCAACCCAACGGCTTGGCCAGGCCGACCGTCATGGATGTGAAAAGGCCTGCCAGGTCGGTGCTCCACGTGGCAATCGTCTCGCTGGTGAAGACGCGTGAAACGCCCAGCAGGCGCCAGACTCCCGGAAGGTGCAGCAGGCCGAGCGTTGCCCCGCCACCGAATGCCGCCAGCGATACCTCACGCCGCAGACTGAACGCCAGCGGCACGAGCAGCGCCCCGGCGTACAGGGTGTGGTAATTGGCGCCGGTCAGCGCCATCACGCCCCAGCACAGTCCCGCCCCCAGGCCGCGCTGCCAGGGGCGGCGCTTCTTGTCGGATAGAACATAGAACGCCAGCAGCAGCCAGCCCCAGGCCATTACTTTTTCCACATGGCCGGCGAGCAGCCCCGGCAGCATGGGCGAGACCAGGATGATGGCCGCCGCCACGCGTCCGCCCTCCCCCTTTACGAAATGGGATGCCAGGCTCCGCCCGGCCAGCAGGGCGAAGACCAGGTGCCCGGTCATCACGACCCGCATCCCCCAGGCGAGCGGCAGGACGAGCCAGGCAAGGGTGGCCGGGAGGTAGGGGAAACTCCAGAGCGGGTTCTGCCATTGCGGCCAACCGCCGTACCACAGGCTGGTGTAGGCAGGGAAAGTATGCTGTTCGAGGATCGAGATGCGGTAGTGGATGATGGGCAGCAGGTTCGACCAACAGTCGTTGTTTCCCCAGAACGGGGCTGCCAGCGCCGCGGCGCAGTAGAGCAGGGCGGCGGCAACCAGCGCGGCGCAGCCGAGAAAGGCGGCGGCCTGGCAGGAACGGGGTGGTAGTGTTGCAGGCGGCTTCATCCGCTGCCCGTCCTGCTGGGGGAGGCGCACATGGCTGGTTTCCGGGTGGAGCAGGCCGTGCGCCACCTGCCGGTTGGCCGCCATCCGCCGCTTTCGATCCCGCCAGAAAGCGTGTTCACAGTTCCTTCCCTTTGCTGTGCGCCTGGTAGAAACGTTGCGGGTCGCGCCGGAAGGCTTCCAGGCAGGCTTCGGTACAAAAGTAGATCACCTGCCCCTGGTATTCGATATGCGGGTAGTATTGCGGGTCGCCGCTCGTCACCCGCCCGCAGGAGGTGAGCGGGTGAGGGCGGATTTTTCGGGGTGGCCTGGCGGGAGCGGTCATGCCTGGGGGATGGGGATGGTGAAACGGAAGGTCGTCCCCCGGCCTTCGACAGAGGTGAAACCGACCTGTCCCCCGGCGTTCTCCACCACCCGCCGGACGATGACCAGGCCGAGACCGCTGCCTGGGATGCCCGCCTGCCTGGCGTTGCTGGCGCGGAAAAACTCGCCGAACAACCGCTCCTGCTCGCCGGCCGGGATGCCGATGCCGCTGTCGCTCACTTCGCCGATGACCTGCCCGCCCTCGGCGTACAGGCGGACGGCGATGCGCCCGCCCGGCGGCGTGTACTTGACGGCGTTGCCGAGCAGGTTACCCCACAGGCTGCGCAGTCCCTCCGGGACGCCGGTCACGGGCGGCGGCGAACCGGTGATCGAGACATCGAACTTGAGACCTTTCTGGGCTACCTGTTCGCTCAGGGCTTTGAGGGATTCCTGGAGCGCTTCCGAGAGCGAAGCGGTCTCGTTCCTGGCGCTGGCTTCGATGGCCTGCACCTTGCCCAGTTCGAGCAGGTCGTTGATCAGTTCCATCTGTTCGGCGGCGCGACCCAGGCTGCGCGCCACCAGGTCCTTCTGTTGTTCCGGCGTGCCGTATCCCTCCTGGATCAGTTTCAGGTTGCTGGCGATGGCCGCCACCGGCGCCTTGAGTTCGTGCGTCACCAGGCGGACGAACTGCGCCTTGGCGTGGTCCAGTTGCACGAGCTGTTTCTTCTCTGCTGCCAGGCGCCGGGCTTCGGCCTCGGCTGCCGCGGCGCGCCGGGCAGAGAGCGATAGCCGCCGCCGTTCCAGCCCCTGCTCCACCGCCAGGGTCAGGTCGTCGACCGAGAAGGGTTTGGTCAGGAAGTCGTAGGCCCCCTGTTTGATGGCGCGCACCGCCAGTTCGACCGTGGCATAACCGGTGATGATGATACAGACCAGTTGCGGGTCGTGTTCGTGGATCGAGGCGATCAGGTCGATCCCGCCCACATCCGGCATCATCACGTCCAGCAGCGCCAGGTCATAACCGTTGGCCTGGATCATGCGCAGGCCCTCTGCGCCGGAGGTCGTGGCATCCACCCGGTAACCGGTGGAGACCAGGGCGCGCTGTACCGCCTGGCAGATGCCGGTCTCGTCGTCGATCACCAGGATGGCGGGAGGTTTCGGGGCCGGGTCCATGCCGTCATCCTATCATGTTCTGCTCGTCGCCGGAAGGCCGGTTGGACGGGACGCCCTCCCCGCTCAGCGGCAGGTGCAGAGGCAGGGTGACGATGAAGGTCGCCCCTTCCCCGGGAGCGCTGCGGACATTGATCTGGCCGCGGTGCATCTTGATGATGCCGTAGACGATTGCCAGTCCCAGCCCGGTACCCTTGCCGATCGGTTTGGTGGTGAAGAACGGCAGGAAGAGTTTGTTCAGGTTCTCGGGCGAGATGCCCACGCCCGTATCCTGCACTTCGATTGTCACCATGCCCGGCGGGGCGGGGCGGGTGCGGAGGGTGAGTGTACCGCCCTGCGGCATGGACTCGACAGCATTGGTCATCAGGTTCTGGAAGACCTGCCGCAGTTGCGACGGGTCGCCTTCGATCACCGGCAGGGCCGGGTCGAACTCGGTCTTGAAATCCACCCGGACGGTCTTCACCCGGCGCGGCGAGAGGTCGATCAGATCCTGGAGGATGGCATGGATGTCGGTCGGCTGGGCAATGACCTGGTTCTGGCGGGCGAAGTTCAACAGGTCGGCCACGATCCGTTTGCAGCGCTTGGTCTCGCTCACCACCATGAGCAGGTCGGGGTTGCCGGCTGCTTCACCGCCCATTTCCTTGAGCATCGTTTCGGAGTAGAGCAGGATCGTGGCGAGCGGGTTGTTCAGTTCATGCGCCACCCCAGCCGCCAGTTGGCCGAGCGAGGCCAGTTTCTCCGAATGGAGCAGTTGCTCCTCGATATCCTGGAGATTATCCAGCATGGCGTTGAATGATTCAGCCACCAACCCCACCTCGCCTTTTGCTACGACCGGGGCGCGGGCGCTTAAATCGCCTTCCGCCACCTTGCGGCTGGCGAGGACCAGTTCGCGCAGTTCCTTCAACGGACGGGTGATGAATCGTGAGACCGGTGTGGCGAGCAGGAAAGTCATCAGGATGGTCAAGACGGCTACGACGGCGGCGCGCTGGTCGAAGGTAGTGAGCAGGCGCAGGAACGAGGCCTGGCGCAGTCCGACATAGAGCATCCCGACCACCTGGCCGGCATGGTCGAGGAGCGGTTCGTAGCGGGTGATGTAATCCTGGTCGACCACGAAGGCAGCCCCGACATATTCGCGTCCCTCGAAGAGGACGACCTCGCCCACCTCCTGCGAAACGCGCGTCCCGACTGCCCGCAGGCCCTCGGAGGTCATCACATTGGTGGAGACCCGCAGGTCGCCCATGAAGATGGTCACGGTGTCGATCTGGGCGGCATCTTTTACCTGGTCCACCAGGGTGAAATCATTATTGAAGAGGTGGAAGACGAGCGCCAGGCCTTCCACCTGTCCATCGAGGTTGAAAATGGGAGATGCGGCAGTCAAGGCCAGCCCGGCAGTCCCTTCGCGCGGGTCGAAAGGTTGCAGGGCGGCGCGCGGGGTATCGATCAGGGGAATGGCAGCCTGTTGCTCCAGTCCCACCTGCTCGAGGTATTCCCGAGGAATGATCTCAGTCGATCGGATGGGCAGCCCTCCTTCGATGCAGCGCTCGATGATGGGTAATGAAAGCCAGTTCCCGCCGCCGTGGATGATACTCGTCCCCGCATTGCTCCCCACCAGCTGGCCGGCGATCAAGTTACCGTCTGCATCCAGAATGGCGACCAGGAGTCTGCCTTCCTGTGCCAGGTCGCTGGTATGACTTCCGATCCCGGTGTCGAGCCGGAGGATATCAACAACGTCCCCACGGATCGCCGCGCCCAGGCTCCCGATAATATGGACATCCTGCGAAATGTGGTCGGCCAATTCCCCAACATCGGCGAGTTTCAATTCATAGAAGGTCTCCGCCAGGTGGATGTCGCGTGCCACCTGTTCGTCCATCACTTCGGAGAGGTAATTGTTGATGGCGGTCGATATCACCCACGTCCCGACCCCGATGGTGATGGCCGCCACCAGGGTGAACGAAAAGACCAGCGTGGCCTGGAACGGGCCGCTGTAGAGGTCCTTGAGAAAACGGAGGATGGCTTTCATCTGGTCCGGCCTTTCTCCGGTCTATCCTGCGGAGGGGACGGTACTCCACGCCCTCGCCCCGGCTTCCCGCCGGCTCATTTCGCCAGCAATTTATCGACCTGTTTCACCAGGCTGGCCGGGTTGATGGGCTTGCTGAGGAAGGCGCGGATGTGGATGTACTCGTCGGTCGGGAAGAGTTCGGCGTAATCGGTATTGGCGATCGAGGTGACCATCAGGATCGGGATGTCCTTCACCTGCGGGTCGTCGTGCATCTGCTGGCTCATGGAAACGCCGTCCAGCACCGAGTCCATGATCACATCCAGCACGACCAGGTCGGGGCGCTCGGCGCGGGCAACCTGGTAGCCCTGGTTGCCGCTCCCGGCGCTGAGGACGGCATGTCCCTCCTTCTCCAGGATCAAGCGGGTCGCGTTCTGGAAATCGGGATCGTCATCCACTACGAGGATCTTTGCCATAATCTGCTCCTTCTCGGGCCGGCACGGCGTCGACCA
>VGNO01000017.1 GCA_016865985.1 Chloroflexota bacterium
CATCGCCTTATTCTGCAAGCATGGGTTTACTAATCATGCCCAAGCCAGGCGCATCTTTGACGCTAATCCCCTGGCGGCTTTGACCATCATCTTGCGACTTTAAGAAAGCCCTGCCGGCTTGAGGAGGATTGGTCTGGTACTAAAGGTCTGGCGGGAATTTTTAACATTGGTGTATAATGTTAAAAGTTCTAGGATGAGGTATATCCCGCCGTAAAAAAACTCTTATGGAACAGAAAATACTCCTGGTGATTGAGGGAAGGCATGCAGACCACCCGGCTTTCGCGCCATCTCTGCGACGAAAGAACTTCGAGGTATTCCTGGCTTCCAATGGCAGCCAGGCCCTGGCGCGACTTCTGAAGGACATATCGCCAGATGCCATCATCATCAATGCCGCCAGCCTGCGCACTAGCGGGAAACGCATTTGCCAATCGCTGCGGGAAAAATCCCGCCAGACGCCAATCATCCTGATCGTCGACAAGGATGTCGTTGTGGAAAAGGCAGACGCGGATGTGCTCCTCCATCTGCCATTCACGATCCAGAAACTTGTCAACCGTGTCCGCAGGCTGCTGCCGGGGGATGGCAAGAATTGCATCCAGGCAGGGCCGATCCTGTTGGATGTCGAGCAGCGTACTGTCCGCAGCCTCGGAAAACAGATCCGGCTGACACCCCGACTGGTCGCTTTGTTGCAAGTGCTGCTACAGCACCGCGGGGCGGTAGTCGAACGTAAAGCCTTGTTTTCAAAGGTTTGGGAGACGAATTATACCGACGATACCCGCACACTGGATGTCCATATCTCGTGGCTCAGGCAAGCCATAGAAGTGGACCCCAACAAACCCCGCTTCTTGAAGACGGTGAGAGGTGTCGGTTACCGGTTGGATGTATAAACTCGGCGAAAATTATCCGCAGAATTCCATTTGTTCCCCTTCGATTGTGACTGCCCGAATGCAAGTTTTTCCACCTGCTACGGGCAGTTTGATTTCCACCGGTATCTTGCCAGAACGGTTCGGACGCCGGGCCTGGGCCGCGCTGCGGAAGGTTGTCCCATCCCAGGCTGGGTCGACTTCCCAGTAATCCAGGTTGAGCGCATCTTCCATGCGAACGATATTCCCTGTTACCGATACCGGCAATCTGCCATTTACAGCAGGGATTGACAGGTCGGTACCCCTCTCGATTGTAAACGGAGCCCGGGTGGAATCGAGGAGCCGGCATCTGGATGTGTGTATGGCCTGCCAGGCGCTATCGCAGCCGATGAATCGTCGCCCCAGGCGGGATGCTACTGCGAGGGATGTGCCAGAACCGCAGAAGAAATCGGCCACCAGTCCGCCGGGATTGCTGGAAGCAAGTACTATCCGTTCGAGCAATGCTTCAGGCTTCTGGGTAGGGTATCCCGTCCGCTCGTTATGAAGACGCGCAACCACCGGGAAATACCACCAATCCTCGGGTACCTTGCCGCGTTCCAGGTCGGGGACCTTGCCAAAGCCAGCCTTGCGGGACGAGTCGAAGGTTTTCTTGGTATTCGGGTGATAGGGCTGGCGTACGGCATCGACGTTGAAGGTGTAGTTTTTGCTCTTGTTGTAGACCAGGATGACATCATGCTTCCGGTTGAAGGCCGTCCGGATGGGAGAAGGGCCATGGTACAGCCAGATGATCTCGTTCAGGAATCGTTCACGACCGAATATTTCGTCCAATAATAACCGGGCGCAGGCATCGGCGTGCCAGTCCAGGTGCAGGTAGAGACTGCCAGAGGGAGAAAGTAGCCGGTGCATCCTCACCAGGCGTGGGTAGAGGAAGTCCAGGTACGCATCCAGGTCCGGCCAGTGATCGGCATATCCTTCCCCCAGGAGCCAGGCTTCAGGTCGCCGCGAGTCCTCGTCACGTCCGACCCTGGACGGGTAGCGCTTGTTCGTGAAGAAAGGCGGATCGGCATAGATCAGGTCGACCCGCCCCTCGTATTCAGGCAGAAGCGCTTCCATGATCTTCAAGTTATCCCCCAAAAGCAGGCGGTCACAAGCCTTTCTATTAGGGTAGCCGGAACCCCCCGGATAAATGTCAGCGACGGACATCAACCTGGCAGGCTGAAGGTCCGGCAGGGATTTCCCAGGCCAGGTCAGGGTCGGCATCTCTAATAGTAGATCGAGATGGCGGTACCGGTCCCGAATTGCTCCCGCTCATCCGGGTCGATCACCGGTCGGGTCCAGCGGAAGAGCCACCGGGCGTCCTCGGTGCGCATGTTGATGCAACCATGACTCATAGGGACGCCGAAATTATCATGCCAGTACGTACCATGGAAGGCGTGGCCGAGTTGTGTGAAGTAACAGTTCCAGGGTACGCCGGGTAGTTCGTAGGCTTCCAGGTCGGAAGCCAGGTTGCCATCTCCCATATGGGCGGAGGGCATCTTGTTCAGGACGCTGAAATTGCCGTCAGGGGTTGTGGTTGGGATGCCGCTGTCGGTGTTGCTGCCGCTTGGGATACCGGAAGAAATGGTGGTTTGGAAGATGGCAAGCCCATTCTCGAATGCGGTCACTTGTTGCCGGGTGAGGTCGACCTCTATCCGTTTCTGGCTGTGGGGGATTTCCGGCGAGATCGGGGCGAGTTCATCCGGTGTATACAGGTGCAGGTGCTCGGCTGGGACATGGTAATGGATATCGCGATAGGCGCCATGTCGCAGGCGGTACCAGGCTTTTCCATCCGGGCCGGTCTCCAGTGCGAGCGCCCAATGGGTTGTTCCGGAGTAGAGCCGGTAGAGCGGGATCCAGCGCTCATCGTACTTCAGGTATCGATAGGATTGGCTGAACGGGACAGTGACTTCGGCCAGTTGGCCGCTCTCGGGGATGACTGGTTGGACGGGATTAAGGTGGATGCCAACGCGCTGGAGTCGGGCGCGGTGCATGTAACCTCCCCAAACCCGGTACCAGACCGGGTTGTACGAGGGGCGTTCTGCAACCACTTCACCGTAGATGTGTACCAGGTCATCCCGATACCACTGTCCGACAATGGGGCTCTCGTCCGACGGTTCTTTGTAGATACTGACCCGATCCACGGTAACGCGCGCCAGGTTGCGGGATTCGAACTCGCCTAGTTCGGGAAGGAAGGGCGTAAAAGCAAGGCTGCCCAGCGACAGGGCGCCCAATTTGATGAAGTCTCGGCGGGAAATGGAGGTCATAAGTCCAGATTTTACCCGAAAAAACACTCCCCGAATGCGGGGAGTGTTTCCAGTTGTCAGGTCATCAGGCGGTGGGGATCATCCCTTGCAGGATTTCTTCGAGGGCCATGGTATGGGTGCAAACGCTGTGTGACCGAAAGAAATCACAATCACAGGTCCATTTATTATCCTTGTAACCAACTCGATGGTTGTTGTTCTCGCCGTCGATTGAAACTGAAAAGGATTCGAAGTGGAAACGGTGGCGTTCCTTCGCATAACGTTTCGCTTTTTCGATCTTTCCGATCATTCCAGAGTCCATGTTCCTTCTCCTTGGTCAGGAAAAATATGGAAGGCACGCGTTGTATCAGCGTGCCTTCCTGGTTATTCGGGTTATGTGCTTCTGCACTCGCATAGGCGGATTTCCTGATTTGAGTATATTGCGAATTGAATGCAAAGTCAATCGCCTGCCGTCCATCCTGACAGAATCGTATGGAAGGCGTAGGGTGAATGCCCGGTGCGACTGTCAGTCAAATCATCTGTTAAAGGTTCAATAAATGAGCGACTTGGGATCGGCTTTGATCCTTTTCCGAAAGACCCAGTAGGCCCAGCCCTGGTATGCCAGGACGATCGGCGTGAAAACCAATGCGACGATGCTCATCACCTGTAAAGTATAGAACGATGATGATGCATTGTAGATTGTCAGGTTGAAGGCAGGATCGGCGCTAGAAAGCATGACGTTCGGGAACATCATCGAAAAAAAGGATATTTGTGTAAATATAATATTCATACCCACGAGGATGAATGCCCAGCCCTCCCGCTTGCGCTGGATAAAGTATCCAGCTGCAAGGAGGGTCACGATGGTGGCGATGGGCGCGATACCTGGATCGATCCGGCCTCGAGACCAGAATCCTGCGAAGTAGGTATAGGTTCCGAAGGATATTGAGAGGATGGATGCGCCAATCCATAGTTTTGATGCAATGGGTCGGATGCGTTCGAGCAATTCACCTTCAAGTTTCAGAGCCAGGAAATTTGCTCCATGCAGGAGGAAGATGGAAACAGCTGTCGCTCCTCCCAGGATACCGTAGGGATTTAGTAGAGTGAAAAGATCGCCGGTAAACATCATGTTCTCATCGATAGGTACACCTTGTGCCAGGTTGGCAAATGCCGTCCCAAGAAGGAAGGCAGCCAGGAACGAGCCAACCGCGATCATCCAGTCGAAAGTATTGCGCCACTTCGGGTTGGGGTCCTTGGAGCGATACTCGAAGGAAATACCGCGCAGGATGAGGCCTGCCAGGAGCAGGAACAGAGCCAGGTAGAAACCGCTGAACATGGTTGCATACCAGTGTGGAAATGCAGCAAATGTCGCTCCGCCGGCGGTGAGCAGCCACACTTCGTTTCCATCCCATACCGAACCTATGGTATTTATGATAGTCCGGCGCTCGGTATCCTTTTTTCCCATGAAAGGCAGGAGCATCCCAACGCCGAAGTCGAATCCTTCCAGGAAAAAGAAACCGATCCATAGGACGGCGATCAAAACGAACCACAGGGTTTGCAGGAATTCATAGGACATGATCTTACTCCTTATTCTCTTTGGATCGATCGCGTAAACCGATCAATCCTTCTTGCGTGCCGGGACAAGCGTCGGGGCGGCATCGACCGATTCGTGCATCGCAGCCCCGGGTCCGCCTACGGCTGTCTTTTTGATCAGGTAGACCATGGCGGCTGCCAAGGCGCCATACAGGAGCGTGTAACCGACAAGTGAAATGAGGAGGTCGGCGGTTGTCAGGTTAGGCGATACGGCATCTTCCACTTTCAACAAGCCGAAAACTATCCAGGGCTGCCTGCCCATTTCAGTCAGTATCCAGCCGGATGCGTTGGCCAGGTATGGCAGGAGTAGCGCCCCAAACGGCACCAATTTCATCCAGCGGGTAGTTTCGTAATCCTTGCGGCGGGTGGCGTACAGGAACCAGGCTGATGCGCCCATCATGATGAACCCAAAGCCCATCATGATCCGGAAAGTCCAATAGGTGACCACCATCAGCGGGATGTAATCCCCCGGTCCATATTGAGATTCATAGAGGGCCTGCAGTTCGTTGACGCCTTTAACCTCGCACTCGAAGTTGTTGCAGGCCAGGAAACTCATGGCATAAGGGATGCGCACCGACCAGACCTCCTGTTTTCCGGTCAGGTCGCCGATCGTGATGAGTGAGAAGGAGGCTGGTTGTTCGGTCTCCCAGACGGCTTCCAGCGCTGCCAGTTTCATCGGCTGCGAATCATACATGAATTGCCCCATGGTATGGCCTCCGAGGAAGACCAGGGCGCTGGCGATCAAGCCGACCAAGGCGGCCATTTCGAACGAGCGCTTGAAGAAATCGAGATGCTGTTTTCGTACGAGATGCCAGGCGCTGATGGCGAGGATCAGGAAGGCAGCCATGGCCAGGCCGTCCGCCAGGGTATGCCAGATGAAAACCCAGGCCTTTTCATTACTGATGAGGGCGAAGAAATCGTTCAGTTCAGCGCGTTCAGTCGCTTCATTGATCGTATAGCCGACTGGGTGTTGCATCCAGCCATTAGCGATCAAGATCCAGACGGCGGAAAGGTTGGAGCCTACCGCTACCAGCCAGATCGATGCCAGGTGGATTTTCTCCGGGACCTTCCCCTCGCCGAATATCCAGACTCCCAGGAAGGTGGACTCGAGGAAGAATGCCAACAAGGCTTCAATGGCGAGAGGGGCGCCGAAAATATCTCCAACATAACGCGAGTATTCCGACCAGTTCATCCCGAACTGGAATTCCTGGACGATACCCGTCACAACCCCAATAGCGAAGTTGATCAGGAATATCTTCCCCCAGAATTTCGACATCTTGCGATATGTCTCATCCCTTGTTTGGTAGTAGCGTGTTTGCATGTACGCCACGAACCAACCCATCCCCAAGGTCAGAGGGACGAACAACCAGTGATATATCGTTGTAAGACCAAATTGTAGACGAGAGAGTGTAGTAGGATCCATTCAGCCTCCTAACCCAGACAGCGGAGTGAAAAATTAATATTGCGCGTTATCCATAGTTTAAGGTCGGGTTTGTTTTGTGTCAATATCGAAGGCACAAAGTTCTCCCCATTCGTGTTGTTGACCGCTTGTAGTAACAATTCACCACAGAGCCCCGGAGTTCACGGAGATTCAGAGAGTTATTTCTCTGTATTCTCGGCGTCTCCGTGGTGGACGCACTTGAACAACACGAAACAGGGAGACTACCCGAAGGCAAGACTGGATTAAAAAACCGGAGCAGCCATCGAATAATACGCTGCTCCGGTGTATCCCGTGGTTCTCAGTAAACCAGGGTCTTCGGGTCAACTTTGACCCGTTTCCGGAAGACGCGATAACTCCAGACCTGGTAGACCAGGACGATAGGGACGAAGATGCCGGCAACGATTGTCATCACTGTCAGGGTGTAGGGGGTGGATGCTGCATTCCAGATATCCAGGCTGTAGGCGGGATCGAGCGTGGAGATCAGGATTCGGGGGAACAAGCCGGCAAAGACCATCACGGTCGCGAAGACGATTGTCAATGAACCGCTGACGAATGCCCTGCCATGTTTGCCGGTCCTGATGAACCAGCCCACAGTCAGCAGCGCGATGGCTGCCAGGCTGGCCGGGATCAAACCATTGACGCCGGGCTTGGTCAGGATATCAGTGGCAAAGAAGGTCCACACCACGAAAGCCACTGTCAGAACGGTCGCGACAATCCAGGACTGGAAAGCAATTTTTTTGGCGCGGGTTACCAATTCGCCTTCAGTCTTCAATGCCAGGTAATTGGCGCCGTGCATGGTGAACAGGGAAACGAATACCAGACCGCCCAGGATCGAATACGGATTGAGCAGGGGGAGCAGACCGCCCCAGTAATACATATCCGCATCGATGGCTACGCCGCGCATCAGGTTGCCAACCGCCACACCCCACAGCAGGGCCGGCAGAGCGCTTCCGATGAAGATCGCCAGGTCCCAGCGTTTCCGAGCGGCAGGGTCGGCGTACTTCTGCCGGTATTCGAATGCCACGCCGCGCAGGATGAGCGCGACGAGCATCAGCGCCAGCGCCAGGTAGAAACCGCTGAAGAGGGTAGCGTATACGTGCGGGAAGGATGCAAACATTGCGCCGCCCGCCGTCAACATCCAGACTTCGTTTCCATCCCAGACCGGGCCGATCGTGTTGATGATGGCACGGCGCTCTTCGTCCTTTTTTCCGAGGAAGGGGAGCAGGATGCCAACCCCGTAGTCGAAGCCCTCAAGGAAGAAGAATCCGATGAACAGGACGGTTACAAGGATAAACCAAATGGTGTTGAGGTCCATGTTATTTTCTCCTTTACTCGGCTGCAACCGGATCTTTGGTCCTGATATCGCTCTTGCCGTACTTGATGCCCAGTTTGAAGGCGATAACCGTCAAAACGGTGTAGAGGACGAAGAAGATGATCAACGAGAGGGCAATGTTCCAAGCGGGAACATTGGGCGATATGGCATCTTCGACTTTTTGAAGTCCAAACACGATCCACGGCCAGCGGCCTGTTTCTGCCAGGACCCAGCCGAAGGTGACTGCCAGGTAGGGCAGGATCGGGGCGAAGAGCAATGCCTTTAGGAATCCCCGTCGTTTGTCGATTACGTTTTTCCCGGCGCTCCAGATAACTCCTAGTAAGGCCAGTATGACCATGAGAGAGCCAGCGCTGACCATGACCCGGAAGGACCAGAAGTTGAGTGCAACCGGTGGGATGTAATTGCCTTCGCCGTATTGTGCCACCGCCTCCGATTGGAGGTCTTTCAGTCCTTTCACCTCCCCGGTGAAGTTGTTATATGAGAGGAATGATAATACGCCGGGTACTTTGAATTCAAAGGAGTTCTCCTGCGCACCTTCATCAATGCCGGCAATAATCGAGAAGCCTGCCGGTTGTTCGGTTTCCCAGAGCGCCTCGGCGGCGGCCATCTTGAGCGGTTGGTGTTGCACCAGAAATTGTCCCTGGAAGTGGCCGATCGTGCCGACTAGCGCTGAGCCGATCAAGGCAAAGATCGCGGCCAGGTGGAAGGAGGGGCGGAAGACGGCCACTTCATGCTTGCGAAGCAGGTGCCATGCGCTGAATCCCATCACAACAAAACCGGCCATCGCGATCCCCGCGGTGAGCACATGCGGGAACTGATAGAGCACGTTTGGGTTTATGATGAGGGCGAAGAAATCCTGCATGGTGGCGCGTCCATCTTCGAGCCCATATCCCACCGGATTCTGCATGAAGGAATTGGCTATCAGGATCCAGAGAGCTGAGATATTCGAGCCAATCGCCACCAGCCAGGCGGCGGCCAGGTGGGTTTTCTTGGATAGCGTGTTCCAGCCGAAGATCCACATTCCGATGAAAGTGGACTCCATGTAGAATGCCAGAAGGGCTTCGATTGCCAGAGGCGCGCCAAAGATATCGCCCATAAAACGGCTATACTCGGACCAGTTCATCCCAAACTGGAATTCCTGCACGATGCCGGTAACGACGCCGATGGCGAAGTTGATGAGGAATATCGTCCCCCAGAATTTTGTCATCTTCTTGTAGTTCTCATCGCCGGTGCGGACATACTTGGTCTCCAGCAGGGCAACGAAAATGGAGAGACCGAGCGTGAGGGGAACGAAGAAGAAGTGGTAGATGGTGGTGATTGCAAATTGCAGCCGTGCCAGTAGAAGAGCATCCATAGATTTGCCTCCTTGTTCTTGGTTTATGGTTGGGTATCCATCAGTGGACGGAGCAGGGTGGTGGGATCTTGTCCTTTAGCCTCCTGTGCGAGATCATAAAAACTGGTTTGGGCGAGTTCGTTGGCGATTACGTTCTGTAATCGGGTCCAGCGTTTCCGGACCGGGCAATTATCCTCGAATGGACAGGCTTGTTCGCCCAACATACATTCGGAAAGTAACATGGCGCCCTCGAAGGCATCCATTACATCTAGTAAATTTATTGCTGTAGCCGTACGCGACAGCATCAAGCCGCCATCGCGCCCCGGAAAGGTTTTAATCAATCCGTTTTGCGCCAGTCGGGCCACGATCCGCGGTAGGAATGTTTTCGGAATGAGCATTTCCTGGCCGATTTGGCCCGTTGAGAGACGCGTCCCTTCCGGCTGTTTGGCCAAGGCGAGGATGACCCGGATCGCATAGTCTGTTTGGCGATTGACTCGGAACATTGAATAACCTTTACAATTCAAGTAATCGTTAACTAAAATTGTAGTAATATCGACTTCCCGATACAAGCGCGATTGTCATGTATTTTGAGGAAGGTTGTCATATGGATTGGTTTCCAATTGGAGAAAAAACACGACCCGCTGAATCGCCGGGTCGGGTGGGGTGAATGAAAGGCGGTTTGGTCTAATCTACCGGTATTCCCGCCATAATCTGTTCATCGCCATTATATTTGCGCCATTGCGGCCGCTTTCCCATGGTGAACATTACGGCCAGGATAGCGCCAATTCCGCCGCTGATGATAGCGGCCGGGACCCCGAACAAGCTCCCGACAAGCCCTGCCTCCAGTTCGCCCAACTGCGGTCCACCTTGAAAGAAGATCTGGTTGATACTCGTCATCTGGCCGCGGATGTGGTCCGGTGTTTGTAACTGGCGGATGGTGTTGCGGATGATGGCGCTGACTGCATCCGCCGCGCCGATCGCGACCAGGTCCAGCATGGCAGGAAGAAATGCCTCCACCAGGCCAAAGACGATTGTCCCGGCGCCGAAGGCGAATACCGCGCCCAGGATGATCGGACCCTGCCTTCGCAGATTCGCGACCTGGGAGACAATCGCAGCCGCCGTCACCGACCCGATGGACTGGGCGGATACCAGCCAACCATATCCGACTTCGCCGACTTTAAGAATATCACGGGCCACGATCGGCATCATCGTATTCGCCGACGCAAAGAACGTGGCAAAGAAATCGAGCAGCATGGTGGAAAGGATGATCGGCCTGGAACCGATGAACCGAACGCCTTCCAGCGTGGCGCGGAGGTTGATCCCGCCGGAGTTTTTCGTATCCTGTGTGACAAACCCGATGATGAACAAGGCCGCGATAACCGCCAGTAAGGAAATTGCATTGAAGAGATACGTGAATTCCATCCCCAGGGTGGCAATGACCAATCCACCGAGCATCGGGCCAATCACAGCCCCGGTATTGATTGCCATGGATTACAGGCTGAATGCGCTGGGCAGGTCCTTGCCTGGGACAAGGTTTGGCGCAAGCGCCTGGCGGGCGGGCAGGTCAAAGGCCATGGCGGCCGCCTGGACGGCGGTCAGGGCGTAAACGAACCAGATGCTGATCCCGCCGGAGAAAGTCAGCAGGTAGAGGGCCATTGCCACCAAGGCCATCATGCTCTGGGTGGCGAACAGGATCCTGCGCCGGTTGAGTGAATCCGCCGCTGGTCCACCGATGGACGAGAACAGGATGATGGGCAGGATGCGCGCCAGGCCGATCCTGCTCAGGGCGAGGGGGTCCGGTTCGCCGGTCAGGTCGCGGATATGCCAGTGGATGGCTGCGAGTTGCATCTGGGAACCGGTGATCGAAACGAGGAGGCCAAGCCAGAGGGAACGGAACCGGCGATGTTTCAGCGCAGGCGGGATGCAGAAAGCCATGAGTTGGCAGTATCCTTTGGTGTTTGCTATGTGCCCCAATCGCGCAGGTACAGAAAGTCATAACCGATTGTACGGTTGCTGAGTTTGGCGATGGGTGGCAGCATACGCTTGAACTGGTTCTTCTTGATTCGCTCCCCGACCCGCTGCACAAAACCAGGCTCGAAACCAGCCTCGATGCATTCCCGCGCACTGTAGCGCTGGTCCACGATCAGGAAGAGCAGGCGGTCCACCTCGGCGTAGGCGAAACCGAGTTCATCCTCGTCGGTCTGGCCGGCCCACAGGTCGGCTGAGGGAGGTTTGGCGATGATCGGCTCAGGGACGCCGATCCCCCGGGCAAGCTGGCGGACCTGGGTCTTGTAGAGGTCGCCGATCGGGTTCAAGGCGCACGCCGAGTCGCCGAACAGGGTGGTGTAGCCGAGCAGGATCTCGGTCTTGTTGCCTGTACCCACCACAAGTCCATTGAAGGCTTCGGACTGGTCGTAGGCTGCGATCATCCGCATGCGCGCCATGATGTTCCCCTTGCGGATGGAGTTCATATGCGGATCAGATGCGATGAGCGGATCGACCATTTCGGTGATGGGTATCGTCCGGGACTGGATGCCGGTCTGGTCGATGACCAGTTGGGCATGATCGAGCGAATCCTGGGCGGAAGATTTGTACGGCAGCCGCAGCGCCAGTACATTTTCCGGACCGAGGGCCTGGGCCGCCAGGATGCAGGCTACGGCGGAATCCAAGCCCCCGGAGAGGTTGACCACCGCCCGCTTGTATCCGACGCGGGTAATCTCGGAATGGATAAAATCCGCCAGGATCTTGCGGACAAGTTCAGGTTCTATGGATAGGTTGATGTCCATGAAGGATCCTTCCAATTTCCCTTTCCACCAGTTCGGGCCGTTCGTCCCGCAGGAGCGGCAGCCGGGCGCGCGTCCGGCGCATCTGGTTGAGATCGATCTCGACCGGGGTCAGGGATTCCTCGAAATAAGGGGCTTTCACCAGCAGGGCGCCTTCCGGGTCGAAGACCGTCGAGCCGCCCCAAAAATTGAGTCCATCCTCGAAACCGGTGCGGTTGGCATGGGCAATGAAGGCGGTGAACAGGCTGGCATAAGCCTGGTTGACCCGTTCCACCCAAAGGGCGGACTCCAGTTGCGGCTCGGCGGTCAGGCCGCGGCCGGGGGAGGCGGATGTGAACAGGAACAGTTCCACTCCATCCAGCCACAACAGGTAGGGTGGGGAGACGTGCCAGAAATCTTCGCAGACCAGCAACCCCATCCGCCCGAAGCGGGTATCGAAGGCGCGTACCGAGTCCCCCCGGGCAAAGAAACGGCCTTCGTCGAAAAGGCCGTAGGTCGGGAGATATACTTTGTGATGGATATGGATGACCTCGCCGCTGGACAAGTAGGCGGAAGCGATATGGAAACGCGAACGGTGGTCCTCTTCCACGAAACCGACCACCAGGTCCAGCCCGCGGCTGGCCACCAGCAGCGGACCGAAGACCGGGTCGCCGGGCGAAGGACGGCAGGCGACAGTTGGGGCGAGGTCTTGTAGAATGTAGCCCGTCAGGGAGAGTTCGGGGAAGACCAGTAATTCCACCCCCTGTGATCGGGCTTCCTGTGCCAGTGCGAGGTGTTTCTCCAGGTTGGACCGGACTTCCCCAAGCCGGGTGTTGATTTGGGCGAGGGCGACAGTGATCTTCATCGGTGCAATCTTACCACGAAGCAAAAACCCCAAAGGCGAATGAGCCTTCAGGGTCGATCAGCGGAGAGGGTGGGATTTGAACCCACGGTGGACCGAAGCCCACAACGGTTTTCGAGACCGTCCCATTCAGCCACTCTGGCACCTCTCCAGGTTCAGAAGCAAGCGTCCTCGTGTCTTGTTCACATGTCAAGTGTCAAGTGTCACGTGTCACGGATCGGGAACGCTTGTCTCGGCGGGCGGTATTATAACTTAAATCTCGATCTCCTGGCCTCGTTCCGGGAAGATAACCTGCCTTATCCCTTTCCCGGCAAGTTTGGCCTGCAATGCGTATGCGGCGCGCGGTTCACCATGTACCAGGAAGACCTGCCTGAGGTTTTTCGGCGAGACGGTGGCGTAATCCACCAGCAGGTTTTGCCCGGCATGCGACGATAGCCCGCCGATGGTGGCAACCCCGGCCCGGCGGGTGTATGTCTCGCCGAAAATGCGCACCTGGCGCTGGCGTTCGGCCAGGCGACGGCCCAGTGTATCAGGCGCCTGCCAGGATACGATCAGGATCATATTGCTCGGGTCTTCGATGTTGTTCCGCAGGTGGTGCAGGATGCGGCCGTTCTCTGCCATGCCCGAGGCGGAGATGATGACTGCCGGCCCCTTGACCAGGTTGATGGCTTTCGATTCCTCGGCAGCCCGGGTATAGGACAATGTCTTGAATTCCAGCGCCGGGTGGCGGCGGGAACGGATGAAATCGTGAGTCTCGCGGTCGTAGCAATCCGGGTATTTCTCGAAGATCTCGGTGGCATTGACCGCCAGTGGGCTGTCCACGAAGACCGGGACCGGACGCAGGTCACGGCTGTCGATCATCCGGTTCAGGTAGTAAACCAATTCCTGCGTCCGCCCGACAGCAAAGGCCGGGATGATGACCTTGCCACCCTTGCGGACCGTTGTGCGCACTACCTGGCGGAATTCCTGGTAGGCGGCCTCGATCGGCTCATGGCTTTTATCGCCGTAGGTTGATTCCATGATCAGGTAGTCAACGTCCCTGTCCGGCAGGATGGGGTCTCGCAGGAGAGGCAGGTTGAACCGTCCGATGTCTCCAGAAAACCAGACATGGTATGTGCGCCCGTGTTCCTCGATGCGCAGGGAGACGGATGCGGATCCCAGGATGTGACCGGCATCCACCAGTTTTGCCTGCACGCCGGGGACGGGAGTGAAGGATTCGTTATAAGCCACCGGTTCGAACTGGGCGTTTACCCGGGCTGCATCCAATTGTGTATAGAGAGGATCCACCGGGGGTTCGCCGCGTTCGGCGCGCTTGCGATTGATGAACTGGGCGTCGTATTCCTGGATGTGGCCGGAATCGCGCAGCATGATATCCGCCAGGCTGGCGGTCGCCGGCGTGGCGTAGATCGGACCGGCATAACCGTTCTTCACCAGGTTGGGCAGGTTCCCGCTATGATCGATGTGGGCATGGGACAGGATGACTGCCTCGAGGGAGGCAGGATCGAAGGGAAATTCAAGGTTCCGGTTGTAGGTCTCCGCCCGGCGGCCCTGGAACAGGCCGCATTCCAGCAGCAGGCGTGAACCATCGATCTCCAGCAGGTGTTGCGAGCCGGTTACAGTCTGGGCTGCGCCGTGGAAGATGATCTTCATATCACTTTACCTTGATCGCTTTCAGGATCTCTTCGCCATAGCGCGCCAGGCGCCAGGGGGAATCCGGCATACAGGCAGCCAGGGCAGCGATATCGTGCGGCGCCTGCTCGGCGATGGCCTGCATGAACGGGCGCGGCAGCACCAGGTCGGATTCGACGCCCATCTCGGCGGCGGCTTTCTTCCGCCAGGCGCGAAGGGCATCCAGCCGCAGGACCTGGGCGGCCGGCTGTCGCCTGGTTTTCGGCTGGACCAGGGGCGGCGACTCCTGGCCGCGCCGGATGGCGCGCAGCAGATCGCTCCCGTAGAGCTGTACCTGGCGCAAGGTCAGCCCGGCCGGCTCGAGGTCCGCCAGGGCCTGCGGCGCGCCGACAGCCAGGGCTGTGAGTTTATCGTCCCCGATCACCTTGAAGACGGGGCGGTCGAGGCGTTCGGCCAGTCTTTCGCGCCAGCGGCAGAGTTCCCGCAGGATGGCCGTCTCGGGCGGTCTGAGTTTCTGTACTCCACTGACCCTCAACCAGGAGGGACCTGTATCGGCATGGTTCTCGCTGCGTTCCAGGCGGGAAAACTCCTCCTGCGCCAGTTGCCAGCGGCCTTTTTCGACCAATTCCGGCTGGAGGGCATCGCGCAGGTCGAGCAGGAAATGGCTGTCCATCCCGGCGTATTCCAGTTGTTCCCTCCCCAGCGGACGGCGGCCCCAGTCGGCCTTCTGGAAACGCTTGTCGAGATGCACCTGGAACTTTTCGGCAAGCATCGCCTCCAAACCGACAGCCGGATAGCCCAGGATGCGGGCGGCCTGCATGGTGTCGAAAGTATTCACCAGGTTGAAGCCGAAATCCCGCCGCAGGCAGATGACATCGTATTCTGCTGCGTGCAATACTTTTTCCTGTAGATGGTTGGACAAAATGGGGGCGAGCGGCGAGAGGTCCGGCAGGGCGAACGGGTCGACCAGGTAATCCCGGCGGGAAGTGGAGATCTGCACCAGGCAGACGCGTTCGCGGTAGGCGTGGAGCGAGTTCGATTCGGTGTCCAGCGCCAGGCGCGGTTCGCCTTCCAATTCGAGCGCCATGCGGCGCAGGGCGGCGGGGGTTGCGATCCAGACCGGCGGCGGGAGCGGGGAGAGGTCCATCCATTCGATTATACCGAATGTCCGGCTTCAGGCGGCAGGAAAGGGCAGGCCGGCCAAACTTGGTATAATTCGCTGCATTCGGCTTGGGCGATGAACGCACCCGCCGGTAGAAAAGAATTATTGGAGAGCGTATGGTCAAGAAATTATCCGGGAACGAGATCCGCCAGTCGTTTATCGACTTCTTCGTCGAGCATGGACATACTTTCGTGCCGTCCATGTCGCTCGTCCCCGGCGGCGATTCGACGCTGTTATTCACCAATTCGGGCATGGTGCAGTTCAAGGATGTCTTCCTCGGTATCGACCGGCGGCCATACAGCCGGGCAGCCAACTCGCAGAAGTGTATGCGGGTGGCCGGGAAACACAACGACCTGGATGATGTCGGTCGCGACGATGCCCACCACACTTTCTTCGAGATGCTGGGCAACTGGTCGTTTGGCGATTATTACAAGAAGGAAGCCATTGCCTGGTCGTGGCAGTTGCTGACCGAGGTCTGGGGATTGCCGAAGGACAAACTCTACGCCACCTGTTTCAAGGACGACAAAGGTGACATCCCGACCGACGAGGAGGCTGCCGCCATCTGGCGCACCCAGCCGGGTTTTGACCCGGAGCACGCGCTCTTCTTCGGGCGGAAGGACAACCTCTGGCAGATGGCCGAGACCGGTCCATGTGGGCCCTGTTCCGAGATCCACATCGACCTGGGCGAGGAGCGCGATAACCTGCGCGGCCGGCCCCACCGCTGCGGCGTCAATGGGGAGTGCAGCCGCTACCTGGAACTATGGAACAATGTATTCATCCAATATAACCTGCTGGAAGGCGAGACCCTGGAACCCCTGCCCGCCACGCATGTGGACACCGGGATGGGTTTCGAACGCATCGTATCCGTCCTGCAAGGGGTCGACTCCAACTACAAGACCGACCTCTTCAAAGGCGCGTTGGATGTGCTCGCCAGCCTGACCGGGAAATCGCGCGAACAGATGTACGCCGATTTCACGCCGTACCGGGTCATCGCCGACCACGCCCGGGCGGCAGCGTTCCTGATCGCCGACGGGGTCGTGCCGGGGAACATTGGGCGCAATTACATCTGTCGCATGATCATCCGGCGGGCGGCGCGTTTCGGCGGCAAGATCGGCCTGAAAAATCCGTTCCTGGCCTCAGTGGCGGAGGCCTTCATCGCCGAATACGGCGGTTTCTATCCCGAAGTACTCTCGCACCGCATTGCCATCCTCGACAACCTGACCCGCGAGGAAACCCGCTTCGCCCGCACCGTGGAGGGCGGCACGGCATACCTGCAGAGCCTGCTGGATGCCGTCCAGCGGGATGGGAAGAATGAACTGGATGGAAGCATGGCATTCGACCTCTATGCCACCTACGGCCTGCCGTTGGAGATCAGCCGCGATATCGCCCGTGAACAGGGGTTGGATGTGGATGATGCCGGCTTCCGCTCTGCAATGGACGAACACCGCATCGCCTCCGGAGCCGGTAAGGCCATGGGCCGCATGGGCGGCGAGGACGCAGAGTTCTATGCCGCCCTCCTGAAGGAACTCCAGGCGCATGGAAAACTCCCAGACGGCGTGGCATACGACCCATACGGCGTGATGGATCCCTACGAAGGGACCACGGCTGTCGGCGAAGTACTGGCGCTGGTTGTGGACGGGCAGTCCGTGAACGAAGCGCAGACCGGGGATGCGGTCGAGGTCATCCTGCCCCGCACAGGTTTCTATATCGAGTCCGGGGGACAGGTCTCGGATACCGGGACCATCGCCGCCGGGGATTGGGAGATCGAAGTGACCGACCTGCGCCGCCCGTCGGCCGGGTTGATCGTCCATGCCGGGGAAGTGGTGCGGGGCAAGCCCCGGGTGGGCGATACCGCCAGCGCGGTGGTGGACAAATCCCGCCGCCGCGACATCATGCGCAACCATACCGCCACCCATCTCTTACACGCCGCCCTGCATCAGGCGCTGGGGAAACACGCCCGCCAGGCAGGCTCGCTGGTCGCGCCCGGCCACCTGCGCTTCGACTTCAACCATCCAGAAGCCATGACTCCTGAACAATTGGAAAAAGTCGAACGGATCGTCAATGACGCAGTCTCGGCCAACCTGGCAGTCGTCTCCGATATCAAATCCCGCGGGCAGGCGATCTCCGGCGGCGCCATGGCTCTCTTCGGGGAGAAGTATGGCGAAGAGGTGCGCACCATCGCCATTGTCTCCGAGGAGGATAGGAACGAACTTATAGGCGGTTTCGAAACCGAGGGTGAACCCTTCTCCTATGAGTTATGCGGCGGGACGCACCTCGAACGGACTTCGGATGTTGGCCTGTTCCTGGTCGTCTCCGAGAGTTCCGCCGCCGCCGGTGTGCGCCGGATCGAAGCCGTCACCGGGCGGGGAGCCTATGACCTGGTTGCCAGGCGTTCCCGACTGCTCAAGCAGGCCGCCGCCAGCCTCAAAGCCGCGGTGGACGAAGTGCCGCTCCGGGTGGAAGCGTTGCAGGAGGAACTGGGCGCAGTCCGGAAACAAGCCGCCGCCTTGAAAGCGGACCTGGCTGCAGCCACCTTCGGCAGCCTGTTGGAGGCGGCCGCTGAAATCAACGGACTCCGGCTCCTGGCGGAGCAGGTCGATGGCGCCGACAAGGATACGCTCACCCGCCTGGCGGACCTTTTCCGGCAGAAGTACCCTGAGCAAGGTGTGTGCGTCATCGGCACGCGCGCCGCGGATGGACAGGCGCTGGTCATGGCGGCTGTGACCCAGGACCTGGTCAGGAAGGGCATCAAGGCCGGCGACCTGGTAGGTCACGTCTCGCGGCAACTCGGGGCAGGCGGCGGCGGCGCGCCGCACCTGGCCTTCGGCGGCGGCCGGGAAACCGCCAAACTCCCGGAAGCGCTGGCAAGCGTCAGGGAATGGGTGGAAGGGAAAATCAAATAACTCATCCGGGCGGACGCCATTGTCCGCCCGGATGCTTTCTAACCGCCTCCAAAACGCCCGGTTGTGTTTTAACCGTTGAGACACTTCGCACCACAGGAGGCAGGCATGACCGGAATATTGCTCTGGACCCTGGCGGGTTTCATTCTTGGAAGCATCCCGTTCTCGCTGTTGATGGGGAAACTGCTGGCGCATCGCGATATCCGCTCCGTCGGGGACGGCAACCCCGGCGGGACGAACGCCCTCAAGGCCGGGGGGTTGAAGGCCGGCATTCCGGCCATCCTGCTGGATATCGGCAAGGGTTTCCTGCCGGTCTACCTGGCGCAGCGCGCCGGGCTGGGCGAGTGGTCCCTGCTCCCTGTCTGCCTGGCGCCCATCCTGGGCCACGCCTTCTCGCCCTTCCTGCGCTTCAAGGGCGGCAAGGCGCTCGGCGCGACCGGTGGGGTCTGGGTGGCGCTGGTCGGTTTGTGGGCCTTCCCGCTCTACGGCCTGCTGGCTGTCCCGGCCACCCTGCTGCAGACCGAACATGCCTGGGCGGCCAGCGCAGGGATGCTCTCCCTCCTGGGATATGCCATATTAGCCGGCCCCCCCTGGCTGGTCGCCTTCGCGGCCTGCAATACCATCCTGATCGCCTGGACCCACCGCCATGACCTGGCGCGCCACCCGCAACTGCGCCCGTGGCTCGGCAGCCTATCCAGCCGGGGGGGCCTGTGAACCTGCTCCAGCACCCCCATCCGCTGGCGATCGTCCTCTTCCTGTCCTTCGGCTTGTTCACGGCAGTTGTCAATTACCTGACCGTGCGGCGATTGGACCGCTACCCTGCGGCTGCGAAATTCCCACCCGTGTCGGTGCTCGTCCCCGCCCGGAACGAAGCCGGCAATATCGAAACCTGCATCTCGTCCCTCCTGGCACAGGACTACCCGGATTTCTCGGTGCTCGTCCTCGATGACCATTCGACCGACGGCACGGGCGCAATTTTGGCGCGGCTGAACGACTTGGACGGAGGCCGCCGGCTGCGGGTCCTGCCGGGAACGGCGCTGCCGTCCGGCTGGCTCGGGAAGCACTGGGCCTGTCACCAGCTCCACCAGGCGGCGGACGGTGAACTCCTGCTCTTCACCGACGCCGATACCCGCCATGCGCCGGACATGTTGCGCGCCAGCGTCTCGGCCATGGCCGCGGAATCGGCCGACCTGCTGACCGCATTCCCGCGCCAGCAGGTGGTCAGTTGGGGTGAACGCCTGCTGGTGCCGTTCATCGGATTCGGCATCCTGACCTTCATCCCGGTGCGACTGGTGCAGCGCCTGCGCTGGCCGGCGCTCTCGGTGACCATCGGGCAGTTCATGCTCTTCCGCAGGGATGCTTTCGAGGCGGTGGGTGGTTTCGCGGCAGTGCGGGATGACGTGGTGGACGATATGGCGCTTGGACGGCGCATCATCGCCTCCGGGCGGGAGTGGCGCTTGCTGGACGGCACCCGCCATGTCTCCTGCCGTATGTACCGCGGGTTCTGGCAGGCGGTGGATGGTTTCGCAAAAAGCCTGTTCGCCATTTTCGATTACCGCATCCTACCCTACCTCCTGGCCTGGACTATCGTCGGGACGGCTTTCCTATCCCCGGCGGTCTCGCTGGCGATGGCCGCTCTCGGTCACCCGTTCCCCATTTTCCCGCTCGAATTCGTCCCTGTTTCGGTCGGGCTTTCGCTCGTCCTGTGGCTCACCGCCTACCGCCGTTTCCGTTTCCCGGCCTGGCTGGCGTTGCTCTATCCGATCAGCATGGCGTTGTTCATCCTCATTGCCCTGCGCTCCATGATCCATTCCATGGCAGGCGTCGCCTCCTGGAAGAACCGCCTGCTCGACCGGGCAGCCATCCGCTGGATGTAATCCCGGTATAATCGGGGGAGATGAAAGCGCAGATCATCCAGCTCGAATCCCAGGATACACTCATCTCGATCCGCGACAAGATGTCGTGGGCCAAAACACCCGACATCCTGCTCGCCTGGCCGCGCCATGGCCGGGTGCGGCTGAACCTCCTGGACTTGAAACTGCTCCAGCGCCAGGCGTCGGCGGCGAACTCCCGGCTGGGACTGGTGACGCGCGAGCGCGACCTGGCGCTGCTTGCCCGCAATTTGGGTATCCCGGTCTTCGCCTCCCTGGCGGAGGCCAACCGCCTGGACTGGGATGCGCCTCCGCCCGGCCGGCCCTCCAGGCGCTCCCGCCGCCCGGACCTGCGCCTGCGGCGCCCGGCTCCAGCCAGGCTCTTCGACGGCTGGCAGGCCAGGCTGCCGGTACGGCTGGCCTTCTTCACTCTCGGCGCCATGGCTGTCCTGGCGCTGGCGGCGGTTTTTCTACCATCCGCAGAGATCGCCCTCCAGCCTCGCAGCGAGACCCAGGCGATGGTCATCCCATTCTCGGCCGCAGCCTACGGAGCCAGTGTCTCCTCGAACCAGGTCCGGGTCGGGCAGATGACCCTCACGCTCGAAGGCAGCGGTTCACAGGCGTCGACCGGCCAGGTGACCCTGCCGCAGGAACATGCGGCTGGGACTGCCCGATTCCGCAACCTGGGCGAGTCGCCGGTTTCCATCCCGGCTGGGACGATCCTCCAGACCCCGGGCCTGATCCCGGTCCAATTCTCTGTCCAGCAGGCTGGGGAGGTACCCGGCGGGTTTGGCCGGGAGGCGGACCTGCCCATCCGGGCAGTCAACCCTGGTCCCGCGGGCAACCTCGAAGCGGGGAGCCTCGTGGCATTGCAGGGCAGCCTCGGCCTCCTGCTAACGGCGACGAACCCCGATCCCACCGGCGGCGGGACGGAAACCGCACTGCGCGCCCCCTCCACTGTCGACCGCGCCGGTTTGCAGGCGCTCGTCATGGCCGGGCTCGAAGAAGGTGCGCTCGAACGATTCGCCTCGATGCTGGCGGATGGCGACTTGCTCCTGCCGCATACCCTCCGGTTGAATGGGGAACCTGTCGTGTCCTATTCCATCGCTGAAGGCCAGGCGGGGGATATGCTGGCGCTCGACCTGGCGGTCTCATTTACCATCGAATACGCCCTGGCCGAATCCATCCAGGAATTGAGCCGGGAGATCCTGGATGCCGCCCTGCAAATTGGTTACGAACCTGCGGAGGCTGGCATGACTTTCCAGGTCATCACCGCCCCGGCGGACATGGCTGGCTCGAGCGCCTGGGAGATGTCGGTCGCCCGGCAGGTCCGCCCGCAGGTGGATACGCCGGCTGCCTTCCAAGCCATCCAGGGGCGGCCGGCAGGGGAAGCGGGTTCCATCCTGGCCGGTCTCCTGCCGCTGGCGCAGGATCCACAGGTGCGTATGTCGCCTGCCTGGTGGCCGTGGATCCCGCTGACCCCGCTGCGGGTGGATTTCCTGGTCTTACCCTGAGTGGGTGTGGGCGGGTGATTTCCAGAATTCATCGAGCCGGGCCGCTGGTGAAACGCCGTGAGACCGGGTGTTTTGTTGTAAAATGGGCGGGTGAGAATCCTGGCTGTCGATCCCGGTTCGAAAAATATCGGACTTGCCATCAGCGACCCGGGCGGGACTGTTGCCCATCCGCTGGCCGTCCTGGACCATGTTGCACGCCTGCTGGATGCAGCCGCGGTAGCCGACCTGGCCGCCTCCCAACAAGCATGCTTGATCGTGGTCGGGCAATCCCTCGACGACGAAGGGCGGCCAACATTCGAGGGGCGACGCTCGGCGCGTTTCGCGGCCGCCCTCCGCTCGCAGACCGCCATCCCGGTCGTGCTGTGGGACGAAGCCTTCACCACCCGCCGGGCGCGTTCCGCCCGCCTGGAGATGGGCGCCTCCCGCCGCAAGCGCGCCGGCCACCTGGATGACCTGGCGGCAACCGTCCTGCTGCAGGATTACATCGAAAACCACCCGGAAGGAAAATGAAGAAGAACCGCTCTTGCCTGTCCTGGCTGCTCCTGACCCTTTCCATTCTTGCCTCGATCCTCATCCTCGCCTATGTCCCTGTACTGGCGGAAGGATCATTCGGCGCTCCCAGCCCTTATCTCTCCGCCTGGCAAAGGTTCAGTTATTCCTTCACGCTCGTCTCGCAGGCTGGCGACCTGACGACCCCCATCGATCCCTTCGGGGCGGAGGGACTGTTCGTGATCGAGTCCGGGGAATCCGTTTCATCGATCACGGACCGCCTGGAGGAAGCCGGCCTGGTGCGGGACGCCCATACCCTGCGGGTCTACCTGCTCTACACCGGGCTGGATACCTCCGTCCAGGCCGGGACCTACCGACTCAGCCCGGCGATGACCGCCCTCGAGATCGCCTCCGCCCTCCAGGATGCGACCCCGGCCGAGGTCACGTTCTATATCCTGCCTGGCTGGCGCCTGGAGGAGGTCGCCGCCGCCCTGCCGACCTCGGGCCTGGCCATCGAACCCGCCTCCTTCCTGGCGGCCGCGGCGGGAGCGGAGGCCGTCTTCCTGCCGCTCGGCGCCGGCGCGGAAGGGTTCTGCTTCCCCCAGGCCTACACCCTGCCGCGCAACACGAACGCCGGGCAACTGGTCTCGGTCCTCTTGCAGGGCTTCTCCGCCATCCTGACCCCCGATTTGCAGGACGCCTTCACCCGCCAGGGATTGGACATCTATGCGGCGGTCACCCTGGCATCGATGGTCGAACGTGAAGCCGTTGTCGACGAGGAGAAACCGATGATCGCCTCGGTCTTCCTCAACCGGCTTGCGATCGGGATGAAACTGGACAGCGACCCGACCGTGCAATACGCCATCGGCTACAACCCCGCCCAGGGGACCTGGTGGACCAACCCGCTCTCGCTGGCCGACCTGCAGGTCGATTCCCCGTTCAATACCTACCGCTACAACGGCCTCCCGCCGGCTCCCATCGGCAGCCCGGACCTGGCCTCGCTCCAGGCGGTCGGCTACCCGGCCCAGACCCCCTATTATTACTTCCGCGCCCGCTGCGACGGTTCCGGCTTACACGCCTTCGCCGAGACCTTCGACGAACACAAGTTGAACGCCTGCCCATAGGAAAACTCCCGGAGGGATGAACTCTCCGGGAATTTTTTATCTTCAAGGCGGGGTGGATCAGGTGATGCTGGTGTTTGCCAGGATGTATTTTTCCAGGCGGTCGATGACGATCTTCTGTTCCTCGATCACCGATTTCACCAGGTCCCCGATCGAGACCACCCCGACCACCAGGCCGTCTTCCATCACCGGCAGGTGGCGGATGTACTTGGCGCTCATCAATGCCAGTCCCTGCTCATTGGTATTGTCGGGCGTGATGAAGATTGGCGGGTAGGACATGATCTCTTTCACCAGCATTTCCTTCGAACTCTTGCCTTTCAGGATCACCTTGCGGGCGTAGTCGCGTTCCGAAAGGATACCGACCAGTTTCTCGCCTTCCATCACCAGCGCCGCGCCGATCCCCTTTTCCGCCATCAGTTGCAGGGCTTCGATGACGGGTTTATCCGGGCTTACCTTCCAGACATTGTGTCCCTTCTCGCGCAGGATCTTTCGGATCGTCTTCATGGGCTCTCCTTTGGCATTCGAGGCTCGATAAAGTTATTATAGGGATTTTCCGCTATTAATCAAGAGTGGAACCAGCCAGGAGGTATCGCGTAGCCCTCCGTTGCCGGTCGATACTGCAGTTGGTAGGTTGGCAGCATGCTCCTCCACTTGCATTCACCTATCCTGCGGTGATGACCACCTTGCCGCGGGCATGTTCATTCATGAGATGGCGGATGGCCCTGGCCGTCTCGCCCAATGGATAGGTTTTGTCGATGACCGGGGCCAGTTTGCCCGTTTCGAGCAGTTCCCTGAGCGCCAGCAGGTCTTTCCTGGGTGTGGCCGCCATTCCCATAAAGACGTGTTTCCTGCCCCCTGCGCGCGAGAACAACCGCCCGAACACTCTGCCCCGATCGAGCGCGCCAGGTCCAGGTTGCGGCTGCTGCAAACCGCGGCAACTTCAGCGCCCAGGCTTTGGCGATCTGCACGGCAAATACACCCACCTCGCCGGAGGCCCCATCGATGAGCGCCCTCTCCCCAGGTTGGACCTGCCCGGCGTCGCGCAGGCCCTGCAGGGCTGTGAATCCCGCCACAGGGACGGCTGCCGCCGCCTCGAAAGTCACATTTGCCGGTTTCAGGGCGAATTTACTTTCCCCGTTGCAGGCGTACTCGGCGAAGGATCCTGGCGCAACCCCGAACGCCTCATTCCCCACTTTGAACTCGGTGACGCTGCCGCCAATAGCCTCGACCGTCCCCGCCACATCCGGGCCGAGGGTGGGGTCCTTGGGTTTGAGCAACCCGCCTCCCATTAGGCGGAACGATGAGGCTGATGGCAGGGATTGTATGACATCAAAATGACCTTGAGCAGGATCTTGGGGTGGATGGCGGTCGCGCCGGTCTCATCGTTGTCGTAGCGGGCGTCGAACACTTACAGATCGACATGCTTGTCCACCAATCGGCTGATCGTGTGTTCCAGTGTGCCCGGCACAACCTGGTCCTGGAGAGAAATCGGGAGCATGACCAACTGATCTTCATTGCATCGTTTGTATTTTGCCATAGTTCCCCAAGTATACAAGATGACGCGATTTCGCGCGAGTTTTATCCCACTTATTCGACAGTCTCAACGGCATTGCGTTAGCCGCAAGTGGGCGGGACTGGATACGGCTTGGGAGGAGTATAAACCCGAAGCCAGGAAAATGCCTGTAAAACGCGGCGCATCCCACTTGTCGGCTGCACGCTGTGTTGGGCGCTTTACACTGACTTATGGACTTTTCCACCTCTCGGCATATTCTCTGGTTATATCCAAATATTGCGTTCCATAGAATTCACTTGGCTCGATGTGTGTGGTCTCTCCGAATTCATTCCATGAAGTAATGATAATCCAATCAGGATCACTCTGGATAGCTGCTTCGAATGTGGAACGATAATAGTCTCCGTTGTTACGTTCCACCAGAAGGTCGGTTATTGGGGGATGATAAGGACAATCATCAAAACCTGGTTGCACGGTTGCTGCGAATATTTTCTGTTGATCTGTTCCTTGCAAGAGAGAATAATAACGAACCCCGCGAGACACAGTTTTGTAGACAGAGAACAAGTCAGGAAAACCGAAAATAGCGTATTGATGCAAACCGTCGAATAACGACAAATCTG